>DXIU01000009.1 GCA_019112765.1 Candidatus Mediterraneibacter norwichensis
GTAACCGGATAGAGAAGGTGCCGTCCGGATTCCGGACGGCCCATACATCAACCATCACGGTGACAGTAAACTTAGCAGTTTAAAGACAACTCATGAGAGCAGTCTGGTGACAGCTCATGAAATCAGCAACAGTGAATTTGTATTTCCTTTTTTTATTTGCTATAATGCAGGAAAGTGCTGCGGAATGTCTTCTGACGGAATATCCGGAAGCGCTCAGACAGAAAAGGAGGCGTTAATCAATGGACTACAGACCACAGGGTGTCTGCTCCCAGCAGATTCATTTTGATATTATTGATAATAAGGTTAGAAATGTTTCATTTGTAGGAGGATGCAACGGAAACCTTCAGGGCATCTCCCGTCTTATTGACGGTATGGATGTGAATGAAGCCATCTCCCGCATCGAGGGAATCCGCTGCGGATTCAAATCTACTTCCTGCCCTGACCAGCTTGCCAAGGCATTAAAATCAGCCGTCGGGAAATAATAATAAAAATAAAAAGCCCCCTTCTCATTGAGTTCCGGGAGCAGCCGCTGAACGGAGCAGTTAATTGTGGTGTTTTCTCGGACAGGTATCTCAAATTATTGAATCATAATTTAAAAAAGTTACTCCTGTTGCCCAGATCAGCGGCTGCTCCCGGAACTCAATGAGAAAGGGGCTTTTATTTTGTTTTGATTTAGGATACCCAGATGCCGTCTGTAAATGAGAAGGTCTCTTCCGGCGGATCGTCACCTTCCTGTACGACATGTTCTGCCCGGACCCGGTAATAGTATCCTGGTTCTACCTCCAGTGATTTCGAGGTAGCAACATAATAATCATTGTCTGTTACCTCTACCCATGCGTCAACATGTCCCCATGCATCAACATCTTCCAGATATCTTTCCACATATATAATGACTTTTATATAGTCTACTTCGTGATTCGCTGTTGTGGCTGCATAGGTATAAATTCTTCCAATCCCCGCATTTGTGATAGAACACTCGCCATCCATAAGATGAACCCCTCGTGTTGCTTTACTGGATGTCGTTCCAGTGGAAGATTCATCTGTTGTCAGATAGGATCCATCCACAATTTTTAAATTTTCTGACGCCTCAGCATTGATTTCCGGTGCTACTACCATACAGATAAGGAAAGAAAAAACTGCCGCAATAGATATAATACGTTTTTTCATCTACTAATCCTCTCTCGTATAAAACTGTTTTTATGTTCCTCTATTAAGTAAACAATTAACTCGCCAAAAACTTACGCCTTTTTACGAAAAATCCAAATTTTTTAAAATCTGGTTAAATTCTTCTTTTTCCATAATTCCTTTTAATTGATAGTTTATATCTCTATTTTTAAATTCTGCTATATATCTTTTCTTTCCCGTTTCTTCAATCGTATATTCAGTAATATTAATTATAATTCCATTTATCTTTATATAATATGTATCCGTTAATTTATCTGTCTCTTTAAGTCCAAAAGAAGAATCAGAATCATTTAGATATATAGCATATTTTATCATTTCTCCATTATAATTATAAAATAGAATAGCATATCTTTGCTCTTCATCCAGTATAAATCTTTCCAAATACATATTTTGTGGCTTTACAATCATTCTTACAGCTGAAATACCAAAAGTTTGATTTATTTCTTTGTAAGTATCCAATTCATTCAAATCTTTTGTCTCGTGCGAATCCATATTCTCAATATTTATCACCGATGCTTCTTCATCTCCAACTACTCTCTCCCACAGCACCCTCCAATAAGATCTGCTGCCCACGCCCGTTATCATACTCCCAAGGGCAAGGACAAGGACCGCCGCAAATGCTACTATGATCATGCGCTTTTTCTTGCGGCGGTACACTTTTTTTATTCGCTTGTCGTATTCATATTCCTGGATCCGGCTGAAAAGAGATGTTTCCATGTCCTCAGAAACTTTCATGTCCTCGATTTCTTTGTTCTCACGGACTTCTTTCTCTGTTTTTTCAGCCTGTTTATCTATTTCTTCTTTCAGTGATAATTTTTTGAGTTCTTTCATTTTTCTACCTTTTTTCTGTCCCAGATTTCCTTGACATTTCCCCAAATAACGGTAAGATGATATTAGCCTAAGAAAGATGTAAATACATATCAGCAGCTGTATATATGCCGTCTGATAGATGCTCCGGCGGGAATACCGGAGATATTCTTGACATCACGAAGATTCAGGAGGTTATGATTATGAAGCGTATTATTCTGACCGGCGGAGGAACTGCCGGACATGTTACTCCAAATATTGCCCTTATTCCCAGGCTCAGAGAGCTTGGTTATGATATCCAGTATATTGGTTCCTATGCGGGAATCGAAAAGGAACTGATTGAACCTTTCGGCATTCCCTATCACGGCATTTCTTCCGGAAAGCTGAGGCGCTATTTCAGTGTTCAGAATTTTACCGATCCTTTCCGTGTGATCAAAGGCTTCGGAGAAGCCCGCAAACTGATCAAAGAATTAAAGCCTGATGTTATCTTTTCCAAAGGCGGCTTTGTCTCTGTCCCGGTTGTACTTGCGGGGAAGAAAAGCAAAGTGCCTGTAATTATCCATGAGTCTGACATGACACCGGGACTGGCCAATAAGATTGCCATTCCTTCTGCGACAAAAGTGTGCTGCAACTTTCCTGAGACACTGGATTGTCTTCCCGAAGGGAAAGCAGTCCTGACAGGATCTCCCATCCGTCAGGAACTTCTGTCCGGTAATAAAATTGCGGCTATGGATATGTGCGGTTTTACTGCTGACAAACCTGTCATCCTGGTCATAGGCGGAAGTCTTGGTTCTGTCATTGTAAATAACGCGGTAAGGGAGGCTCTCCCTGAACTTCTTAATAAATTCCAGGTCATTCATCTGTGCGGAAAAGGAAAGACAGACGAGTCACTGAACGGTACAAAAGGCTACTGTCAGTTTGAATATATCAAGAATGAACTCCGCGATATTTTCGCCCTTGCAGACATAGTAATATCCCGGGCAGGAGCTAATGCAATCTGTGAACTTCTTGCTCTCAGAAAACCGAACCTTCTGATTCCGCTTTCCGCCAAAGCGAGCCGCGGAGATCAGATCTTAAACGCCAGATCATTTGAACGCCAGGGCTTCAGTATGGTAATTGAAGAAGAAAATCTTTCCAAGGAATCTCTTCTCCAGGCGGTACAGAACCTCTACGATAACCGCAGTACCTTTATGGATGCCATGCGTAATTCCGGACAGCAGGATTCCATCGACACTATCATAGGACTGATCGAGGAAGCTGCTGGTCACAATTAAGATATTCTGTTCTGACAGGTGCCCGCAGGGCGCCTGTTATTCTTTTCTGTTCATCTCTTCATACTCTACGCCATACTTTTTCCGAATCCACTTCTTTGCTCTGTGGAGCATTGTGTGAAGCGCCTGCGTACGCATCCCGAGCATTTCAGCTGCTTTTGCCTGAGGTATATCCATATAATACACGAGAAGAATCGCGTCATGCCATCTCCTGTTCTTAACCAGAAGTTCCGAAAATATCTTCTCATGCAGCCGCCCGTTATCTTCTTTCCGTTCATTTTTCAGATAGTTCTCTTCTGCACTTTCACAAGTTGGTAAACTGTGTTCCATCTCTTCCTGCTCACCTACGAGGATTTCTCTTTGAGATTTCTTTCTGAAATTAAGTGCTTCATTCTTCGCGGTTGTGAAAAGCCACGATGGTATATTTCCTCTTTTCAGTTCTTCAAAATTAACGTAAAGTTTAAGAAAAGTATCCTGAGTTATGTCTTCCGCCACATCGCTATTATCTCCTGAATACATATACGCTGCTTTCAGGACGAGATTCTTATACTGTTCATAAATCTCGTTAAATTCACGATTTCCTGTAAACATAATTTCTCCGGCTTATTTCATTTTCTCTAATATTTCATCCCTGACTTCATCCGTAAGTTTTCCCATATTCCAGCCAAATCCTGCATTATCCCCTTCATACCGCGGAATCAGGTGCATATGAAAATGAAATACCGTCTGCCCTGCCGGCTCTTCATTATTCTGTACGATATTGAATCCATCGCATCCAAGTGCGTCTTTCATTTTTACAGCCATCTTTTTGGCAAGCACCATTGCCTTTGCCGCAACATCTTCGTCAATATCATACAGATTTCTGTAATGCTCTTTCGGAAGAATCAGGGCATGTCCTTTTGATGCCGGTCCCAGATCAAGAATTACACGAAAATCTTCATCCTCATAAAGTGTAGCTGACGGGATCTCTCCTGCCGCGATTTTGCAAAACAAACAATCCTTATCTCTCATAATTATTCCTCTTTTCCTCGAATTCTTTTGTAAGTAGTATAGACCATTTTCTGGAAAAAGAGAAGGATTTTATCTGACACAAAAGGATTTCTATCTGATATTTATCGAATTTTTCTGTCGAAACCTGTCGTTCTTATTTTATTGAACAGACACTTCCCCCATGCTAGACTAGAGAAAAGGAAAATATGAAAAGAAAGTGAGAGAAAGATCTATGCTTGAAAATATAGATATCAACAGGATGAACCGTTTGATGCAGGAAAACAGTGAGGCCAAAAGCATCATAACCCAGCTGATTAAAAATCATCACACAGATGTGTCCATGATTGCTCATGAAATCAGAAATCCCCTGACACTTGTTTCCTCATCACTTCAGGTTATAGAGGCCCAGCACCCGGAAGTGAAAGAATTCTATAACTGGAAACAGACTATGGAGGACATTCAGTTTATGTGCAGCCTGCTGAATGAACTTACAACTTTTAATAACAGCAGCACTCTGCATTATTCTGTATTTCCGATTGGCGGGCTTCTGAAAAACATCGCCATATCTTTTGCTATTTCACTTGATTCCGAAGATTCGGAAATCCGCTTTTCTTCCCGTATTTCCCCGGAGCTGGGTGAATTTACGGGGGACAAAGTCAAACTCGAGGAAGTTGTACTGAATCTTCTGCGGAACGCAAAAGATGCAGTAAAGGACGATGGAGTGATCACACTTTCCGCAGACAAAGAAAACTCTCAGATTGTGATCCGCTGTACAGATAACGGATGCGGTATCCCGGATGATGAGACTGACCGGATATTTGATCCGTTTTTCTCTCACAAAGAGGGAGGAACCGGGCTTGGCCTGTCCCTTTCCAGAAGAATTGTAGAGGCACACAGAGGTACCATCTCTGTTTCTTCCTCACACGAATCGGGAACCGTTTTCACCGTAACTCTTCCCGTATGAACCGTATGTTCTGCCTGGCCGGTACAGGATAACTGAAAGAATAAATCCACATACCAAACCTCCGATATGAGCCCAGTTGTCTACACCTGTACTGGTCAGACCGTAATACAGACTGAGTGCAATCATAAAAAGCATTCCTCTGCCTGAAAGCCTTCCCAGTCTTCCTCTGTTTGCAATTACTACATAGAGCAGAGCCCCCATCAGACCAAATATAGCGCCCGATGCACCTGCCGAAACAGCCCGTTCGCCAAGAGGCAGACTCTGGTCATAATATAGTGAGAGAAGATTTCCGCCCAGACCGCTGACCAGATAAATAATCAGAAACTTTATTTTTCCTGTTTCAAGCTCCAGATTCCATCCCAATGCTCCTAAAAGAACCATATTGTTCAGCAGATGGGACATTCCAAAATGAAGGAACATACTTGTAAAGAGCCGGTAATATTCATGTTCCTGAACAATAAGCGGCTCATACATACCTCCGTGGTTCATCATAAAAACCGCGTCTTCCGTATCGCCCATAGCGGACAGTATCAGAAATACCGCCACATTTATCACGATAAGAGCAACAGTACATACTGCTTCCGGTCTTTTTTTCACAATGCATCCTCTTTTCTATATCGTATTTCAGCATTTCTTACTTATGCATCATTATAAATGACCGTTTCTGTCCTGTCCATCTATTTCAGTAATCAGATCGTCCCACTCGCCCCACCTTCCTGTCCTTATCCGGTTAATCACTTTGCGTACCGCTCCATAAGCCGGCCTCTTTTCTTTTATGCAGACATCTCTTTGACCGGAAACATATCTGCCGCAGTCCGTATTTTCCTCCTCCTCTTCTTCACTGTCCGGAAGAAAAACAGTTCCTTCTGACAGTCCCCGTCCGCTTTCCGCTTTTTCTTCCGGTTCCTCGTCTTTCCTGCACTCTGCTGATTCTGCCTTATATTCCTCCAGAATTTTTCTCAGATCATAGTTTTCCTGCATCGTCTCTTTGTGAAGTCTGTATACGAGGAGAATCCCGTCCGTCTCCCTGTAGTCCAGTTTTCCCACAAAATATTCTGTCATCCTGTGAAAGGATTCTCCGAGCGAAGCACTGGCGTCTTCTCTTTCTGCCGGCAGATAACAGAACTGAAAATTATCTTCTTCTGCAAATACCAGTTCCGGTGAAAGAAGTATTCTGTCCGGATTCAGCATATGCTCTGCCAGACTGTCTGCTGTTTCAAGGAGCTGTTCTGTAAATGTAAGAACATCCCTTGCATGAATATCTCTGGACCGGAATTTTTCTTCCAGTAATATTCCTCCGTCTGACCGGAAGGTATATCTGCTCGTTCCGTCTCTTCCTACTCCGGATATATGCGCCAGATGAGGAATCGAATTGTTTTTTAACATACACATCTGATAATCCTCTTCATAGGACCAGGGCAGATCTGCGTGGATACAGGCGCTGTTCCAGCCTTTTTCATATGATATTTTCAAGTCAGCCATCTGATTTTTTCCTCCGGTTCTGCAATGGCGGCTTTCTGACAGATATCAAGCTTCATAACAGATTTCCGCGCAGCAGCCGATACTGTAATCTCATCTTCGTCTCTTTGTACCGATATCTCTACATCTGTCATATAGATCAGTTTTCCCTTTATTCTCTCTTTGAAAATTTCTTCCAGATCATAATCTCCTGTTTCCTTTCTTCTCTCAAGCTGAGCGCCCAGTACGGCTGTTTCTGCCGCAGCGCCATTTAAAACAAGCTTGTCATGATAGTAAAATACGGTGTATGTAATAAAAAGAAACAGCAGCAGAAACAGCGGCATGATATAGGACATCTCAACCACCGCAGATCCCTTTACATACTTTTTCCGCATGCTGTCCTTTGTCCGTTTTTCTTTTTCACAGATACAGTTAATATATGCCAAATGCCATTCCTCCTAAATATGCCGCGGTAAGAAAAGGAACAAACGGAAAGGTGTCTTTTCTCTGAAACCGGCTGCGGATAAGAAGAATAAGTGAAAATGCCGCTGCCAGTATAAATGCCCCGGTAAGCAGCGCGAGAATATCCCAGAATCCAAGAAAACCTCCCATAATCAGGATCAAAACGCTGTCTCCGTATCCAAAGGCTTCTTCCGTCACTTTACTGACCGCCAGAAACACAGTTCCCACGGCTCCTCCTGCCAGAAGAAAAGCTGCAGGAATCTCATTTCTGCAGAGTACTCCTGCAGGAATGAACAGAACTCCTGACAGAAGAACCGTAAGCTTCAGCTTTCTTCTTTTTATATCCATAACAGACAGAATGATTAAATATATGCCAAATGTCAGACGGCATAAAAGCCATCTGTTCTCTGCGGCAAACTGTGCCGCATTTTCTAGTGTGAACATCTTGAACACGCTCCTCTCCCTATTGCTTCTGATTTCTTTACTGCGTGTATTGTGCGCTTCAGACCGCTGCAGTTAAGAGAATTGTGGTATTTTCCCCCTGTATCGGTAATATATATTCCCGCCATCGGCGGTCCGTAAACACATTTCTCACATTTCCGGTATATGCCTCCTCCTTCATTTCTCAGATCTGAAAGCTGTGCATAAGGAACAAAATTAATAGAAAGCTGAAGATATGTACACTGAGGGTCTTCATGGTATACCAGACCTCGTTCTGTTATATACACGATCTGTCCGTCCTCTCCGTCCATTTCTCCGTTCTGGTATCCTCTCCAGCCATTCATCCTGAACTCCTCGGAAAATTCTGCTGAAGGATTTCCAAATACAGGCAGCGGTATCCGAACCTTATATTTTACTTTGATATACATCTCACCGGTATCCGGAACAAGAAAAGACTGTTCACACTGGATTGCCCTGCTGCCTCCATCCAGAATACTTCGTTCCACTCTTTCGATTCCTATCCTGTTTATGATATCTGCCTTCAGCTCTGCCGTATTAAGTACCGGTACAACGGCTGTATCTTCTGCCGCCTTCTTTGCAGCGCTCTGTGCAGCGTTCAGAATACTGAGTCTGATACTGTGTATTTCAATCATACAGATCAGACATAATACGGCAAAAAGAAATAACGGAATTCCAATAGCCGCCTCTATCGTTACACTTGCTTTCCTTTCCGGTCCTGTCTCCGGCACAGATGCCCTTTCTGTTTCGAATCGGGATTGTTTTTTATTCGTCTGTATAAATTGCATCGCAGCTGATTTTCCTTTCTTTAAAACGGGTGTGAATGAGTTTCTCCGCATGAGGGAATGCGGTAAGGAAGAAAGGGCATCTGTGCCGGAAACAGGACCGGAAACAACAGACTTTTACTCATATCCGAAAGAAACGGGAAATGTATATGATATTCCTCCGGCAATCACTGCCTCTGTACTGACTTCAATTCTGGAGATACAGGAATCAGCCCGGAAATAATCCATTTCATATATGGATGCAAGATTTTCTTCTACCCGGTCCAGCGTACGCATGGTTATATTTCCTGTATTTCCGAGAAATAAGAATGCTCTGAGATAATCTTCGTAGGAAATGCCTCCTTCTGTATCACTGCCCTGTACCGTATCATTTCCTGTCCCCAGCAGAAACAAAGAGGAAAGAGGAAGCTTCCAGTTTTCGGAATTCTTTACCAGCGGCACTCTGTTTCCTTCGAGCAGAGTTCTGATGTCCACCACACTTTCCCCTGCCGCCCATGCCAGCAGAATCAGATGTTTCAGAGGCTCTGCCGCCTCCGGCATAAGCAGAAGAACCGAGAGAACAACAGCCAGGATCTGCGCCTCTGCCTTCCGGGAACTGTCTCCCATAAGACAGATATAGTTGAGCGACATCCGGATCAGAAAGATCCGGAAAAGAACCGTTTCCAGATTCTCCTTGTCCGAAGATTTTCCGGCCAGAATATATTCCACTTCATAGTCCAGGGATGTGTTCTCCCTGTTTTCTCCGCCATCAGATGTCCTGCTGTTTTCCTGGTCTGTGATCTGATCTTTTTCAGAAGGAACAGCCGCATTGCCAAACTGACGCAGAATATATTCATTAAACAGAAGCTTCTCTTCTATGCCGTCCAGATTTTTTCTGGCAGGAAATGTACCATATCCGGTTCTGAGTCTCCGGCAGGAGGCCTGATTTTCCGGATCAATCTGTTTTCCGGACAGTTCCATTTCTTTCGGAAGCACAATTGAGAGAATTCCTGATTTTTCCATTGTTTCCAGGTGAGAAAAAGGATTTGCTTCTTCAATCTGTCCTGCTTCCGGAATATCCTGCTGTGCCTCCCCGGTCAGTTCTCTGTATTCCTCCAGTATGGACTCTTCCTGTTCCTTCATATTTTCTCCCTGAATGCTCTGTTCCTCCCACTCTCCGGTCAACCCTGTCAGATCTCTGACAAGGCCGATTCCATATCTCTGCTCCATATATTCCGTCACCTGCTCCCGGAATGCCTGTCCTCCGTTATCCGTCAGATACTGAATTCCGGAGGTACTGTGATTCATTCCTTCCGTTCCGTAATAATGCATGCGTCTCAGAACATTTTCCTCGTCGTAATCTCCGGTTCCGTAACTTCCTTCCAGCGCGAAAACATGATATTCTTCCAGAAGTTTTCTCTGGTATTCGCCAAAAACAGAAAACACTGCTCTGTCTGCCTCCAGACGGCTGATATTTTTTGCTGTCTGTATCACAGCCGCCTCCAGAACTCCTGTGACAAATGAAATAAGAAGTACAAAAAGCAGGCTGAGAAAAACAGTGATCTCTCCTTTCTTCATATCAGATTCCCGCACTCTCTGATGTAATCCGGTCAAAAATAGAATTAATCAGACTGATGAGCTGATTTTTGAAAATCAGAAGGAGCGCAATAATGATAACCAGGATCAGTACAAGTTCAATTACTGTAATTCCTGACAACTCTCTGTGACGTATAAAAAAATTCTTTCCTTTTATTCTGAAAGCGTCTACTTTCCGCTTTGCTCCTGCTATAATTCTCTTCATTTTCCTCCTCCTTATCTTTAGATCTGAATTGTAAAAAATGCAGGTACAATAACAATTACAAATACAATCGCAAGCATCATGAACATAGGAATCATCAGTTTTGTTCCGGCTTCTTCCCCAAGCTTTCTGGCCAGATTTTTACGTTCCTCAAACGCTTCTTCAGCCTCTCTTTTCAGCAGGACAGAAAGTCCTTTTGATCCTTTCCTGAGATTCTGGGAGAGCATGGTTCCGAATTTACGGTAAGAGGGAATTCTGCATCTGGTTCCGTAATTTTCATACGCTTCTCCCTCCGCAGCCCCTCCCTGGATCTGATGCATGGTATATACCATTTCTTCATAAGCCTGTCTTTCTCCTGTTTTCCTCTTTTCTTTCTCATAATCTCCTGCAATACAGAACCAGGCCCGCCTGACCGTCATTCCTGCTCCGATATAGAGATTAAATTTATTGATAATCTGAGGATAATCCGTTTTCATCTGTTTCATTTTCTTCTTCTCTTCTTCTTTCCGCCGCTGCCGGTCAGACACACAGATCATGCAGGCTCCTCCCACGCCAAGGATAAGAATCGCGAAAGCTCTTATATTTTCTGTATATTCCCACTGAATTTCAATCCCGTTTACCCTGCCCGGCAGCGGAAGATAATCCTGTGTCCTGGTCTCCTCATCCATCTGTCTGACTTCTTCACTTATTTCCTGCAGAATCTTTTCTGATTCGCTCAACCTGGGCGGATATACCCTGACATAAAATTCATGGGAAGCTGTCTCCTCTTCATATCTCAGAAGAGCTGTAAGTTTTACAAGCGTACCTTCTTCTGTAAGATTCTCCTGTCTCAGTCCTCCCCTGATATCCATTACGTCATAATTATCCAGTTCCCATGTGACAGAAATTCCTGTATCCGGTATTTCTGTCACAAGATTCAGATCTGTCCGTACCTCATCCGTATTTTCATTGTCCCCCAGAATGATCTTTTCCAGATTTTCCGCTGCTTCTTTAAATTTTTCTTCCAGTTCCACGCTGTCATAAGCCCGCCCGGACACGGTTATATTCACAGACTCCTCCAGATCACCGGCTTTTACTTTCAGTTCAAGATTTTCTTTTTTCCCGGCATCGTCGCTTCGTTTTACAATCTCCTGTCCCTTTTCGTCTGTCAGAATTGATCTGCTGTTGTCCTGAATATATACACAGAGAAACAATAAAAGGGACAGCAGCAGAAAAATTCCTGATTTTACATAAACAGGGTTCTTTCTGATCTCCCTGAATTTTCTTTTCAGCTTCATATACAGGCCTTCCTTTCTTTACACTTCTATACGGATCACTTTTCTTCCGAACTGACAGGCGCCGATATATACAGCAAGGCATATACTCATGGTGACAATTCCCGCAGGACTGCCGTAAAGCACTTCGAGAAATTCTCTGAAAGTCATCTTCATATAGAGAATAATGACAAACGGGACAGCGCACATAATATCAAACTCCAGCTTTTTTGACGCCAGGAGCGTATCAATCTCTTTCTCTGTTTCGATTTTTTCACTGATCGTGCGCACCGCGTTTCTTATAATAGATATACTGTCTCCTCCGCTGACTTTTGCCGCAGCAAAAACATTTACAAAATTTTCTACATCTTCCTGCCTTACCCGGTCCGAGAACTCTTCCAGCACCTGCGCGGCCGGACAGTTCATATTCAGCCGGACTGTCATGCGTTCATACTCTTTTATTATCCTTGCGTCTTTTCCGTACATGGGAAGAATATCCTTTCTGGTTTCACGGATCGCGTTTTCTACGGAATACCCTGCCTTCAGAGCAGCAGACATCGCCTGGATACTGTCCCGGAACTGGCTTCTGAACTGCTGTTCTTTCTGCCTCGCCTTATCTTCTGCCCATTCCTTCATATATAAGATCCACAATGGGAAAAGGAAAACCGCAGGGATAAATGATTCATAAAACAGATACAGAATAAGTCCGAATGTAGCTGAAGTTTTTAAAATGCCGGCTGCATATTCATGTTTCCTTATATCCTGCAGCCAGAAGCTTCCCTTTATTTTCGAGGCTGCCAGCCTTCATAAGGCATCCTTTAATTTTTTCATTTTCCATTCCCTCCTCCTGGAATTCATATAATGTATTTGTCTCTATCCTGCCGCCGGTATATGACAGAACTTCATCTATCCGCAGAACTTTTCTTGTTCTGTCCCGAAGTCTCCCCAGATGAATGATAATATCAAGAGCCGATGCAATCTGTCTCTGAATTGCCGGAAGCGGCAGATCTATGCCCATCATCATCATAGTTTCCAGACGGTTCAGCATGTCTTCCGGATTATTGGCATGTCCGGTGGACATGGATCCGCTGTGTCCGTTCAGCATGGCAGAAGCAATCATATCCACTGTTTCATCTCCTCTGACTTCTCCCACTATGATTCTGTCCGGACGCATTCGCAGCGCGGACCGGATCAGATCCCGTATTGTAATCGCTCCTTCGCCTTCAAGATTGGCGCTCCTGGCCTCCAGTTTTACCAGATTTTCCACTCCCTGTATCTGAAGCTCCGCATTATCTTCAATGGTAATAATTCTTTCATCTTTCGGAATGTAATCTGACATCGCATTCAGGAATGTTGTTTTTCCGGCCCCGGTCCCGCCGCTTACAAAAATATTGTATTTCGAAACGACCAGCTTTTTCAGAAAATCCGCCGCTTCCTCTGTAACACTGCCCATGCGGATCAGATCTTTCATAGTCACAGCCTCGGAGGGAAATTTTCTTATCGTCATAATCGGTCCGTTGACTGCCACAGGCTTCAGAACCACATTCACCCTGGAACCGTCTCTGAGCCTGGCATCCACGATGGGAGACGATTCATTCACATACCGGTTTGTTTCTCCTACAATCTGCTGAATTACATCTGACAGTCTTTCCTCTGACAGAAAACGGCGGTCCGAACGGTACAGCCTTCCTCCCTTTTCATAAAATATATTGTCCGTTCCGTTGACCATAATCTCCGTAATCTCTTCATCCTCAATCAGCTCCTGAAGAATATCCAGCCTTCGGAATGCATTAAACAGTTCTCTGCTGACTCTGATCTTATCCTGAAGGGGAATATACTCTTCCTCCGATGCCTGCTCCAGCACAGACCGGATTATTTCCTGAAGTTCTTCTTCCCCTGTTTCCCTGGTCATATCCATGCGGAGCATAATCTGTTCATAAAGATGTTCTGTCCGCTTCATTGGCTCCTCCGCTTCTCTCTTCCGGATATCTTGTCTTCCTGATCTTTCTTCTGACAGTCCGGCTCAGAATATCACCGTACCCTGCTTCCTTCAGATTCTTTTCATACTGATCCAGCTTTGCGAGGGCTGCATCCTCTTCTATATACGGCATATAGATCCGGACACACTGCCGCAGGATCTCATATAATCCGCTTATGCTGTCTCCAATATCAAGAATAATTGTGTCATAAATACATTTTTCCCTGATAATATCCAGAAGACTGATCCATTCCTTCTCCTTTACAGCGCGGAAATCCACTTCATTTTTCATCGGAAGGATATAATCCAGGCCATTGCTGTGACCGGTCATGGAACTGATCTTCATGCCCTGATCTCCTCCATCCTGCCTGACACAGTAGAGAAGATCCCCCATATCACAGCCTTTATCTTCCTGAAAATAGAAGCTGCCGCCGGAACATCCTTCGAGATTGAGATAGAGACATGGAACCTTTTCCGCCATCTGTCTTCCCAGACGGAGCGCATACTTTGTTTTTCCGATTCTGTGGACCGGCGAATAAACTCCCAGAATTCCCCTGATTACCGGCTCGTCCCGGATACGGGGCTTTTCTTTTCTTCCGGGAATACTTTCCCGTGATACACTTTCCCTTAATATGTTTTCCCGCAGTCCCCTTTTCTCTGGTGCGGCTTCCTGCCTGAAACCTTTCTGTGACAGATTATCCTGATATAACTCTTCCTGTGCTAATATCCTGTCCATGATCTTCCCTGCGGACTGGTATCTGAAAATATACTCTTCTCCTCCTCCGCCGGATCTCTCGGTTTCAGTGATTACAAACGTTCTTTCCGCCTTTATTTCCTTCATCAGTTCTTTTCTGAACTCCTCAGAAACCAGAAGGATCTGTATGCTGATACTCTGAGAAAACACCCGGAGTTTTTCCGGATCATGAAAGATATGAAACTGATACTTTCCGGAATATTTCCTCATCAGAATCCTAAAAAGATTTTCCGAGTACTCTTCCTGAGCATCGCATATGACAACAGCTCCGTGCACGCTGCCTTTCCTGTTATTTTCTTCTGTCATTTTTCTGATTTTCACTGCGAATTGTGCAGTACGAATAAATGATACCGGACATCCCGGTCCGGTTTATGATTCACCTGCAGTCCCGACGATAAGCAGGTGATACAGCATCTGATGTCTGCTGTGTAAGATGCATTATAAATGCCGGATTTTATTTTGTCCAGCACAAAAATCAAATCCGTCGCTTTTTGTAAAATACTCACAAAATCTGATACCACATAATTCCATAAAGGAGTCCCACCCCGGGAATACCAAGACTTCCGGATGTCAAAAAGGATACCGCGTTAAGGCCTACATTAATTGAAGAATCATCCGGGAGGACATACTGGTTTATAAAAAATATCAGTGCCATTCCCACAACTGCCCGGATAAAAAAATTAATCACTGCAGACACTGCTTTATTCTGCAAAACAATCCCTCTTTTCCTGAAGTCTGATATATCTTATTCACATTTGCATGAAATTATTCACATAAAGTACATACCTGTAAGGATTACTGTTCTGGCAGAAATTTCTCTGCAGACAAAAAGAGTTCCGGACCTCAGGTTCGAAACTCTTTTTGTTTCTTATACTTATTTTTTATTTCTTTTCTTCTTCTGATATTTCTACCTTTTCTCCGTCAATCTCAGCAGAAGCTTTTCTTACTTTCGCAACACTGGCAACAGTTTCGTTTTCCGGTAAATTAATAAGTTTCACTCCGGAAGTAATTCTTCCGTACAGAGATATGTCAGCACACTTCATGCGGATCACAATTCCTTCTGTGTTGATAATCATAACTTCGCTGTCCTCATCCACAGCCTTCATACCAACAACATTGCCTGTTTTCTCTGTTATCTTATAACATTTTACACCTTTTCCGCCGCGGTTCTGTCTTGTAAACTCATCCATAGAAGTACGCTTGCCCATTCCTTTTTCCGATACAATAAGCATGTCCTTACCCTGGCTGCTCATCTGCATTCCGACAATCACATCATTGTCTCCCAGATTCATGCCGCGCACTCCCATGGAAACTCTTCCGGTTGAACGCACATCCTGTTCGCTGAATCTGATGCACTGACCGTATTTGGTCACGAGAAGAATATCCTGTTCATTGTCTGTCACTTTCACTTCAATCAGAAGGTCGTCTTCTCTGAGAACGATAGCCGCGAGGCCTGTCTTTCTCACATTCATGTATTCTTTAATCGGAGTCTTTTTCACAAGACCTTTCTGTGTCGCCATGAACAGATACTTGCCGTCCTCATAATCATAAATCGGAATCGTCGCGGTAATCTTTTCATCCGGCATCAGCTGAAGGAGATTTATGACAGCGGTTCCGCGGGCCGTTCTTCCCGCTTCCGGTATCTCGTAAGCTTTCAGCCGGTACACCCTGCCCTTATTTGTAAAGAACATAATATAATGATGGCTTGTTGTGATAAAGAGTTCACGGATAAAGTCGTCTTCCAGAGTCTGCATGCCCTTGATTCCTTTTCCGCCCCGGTTCTGGCTTTTGAATGTATCCATGCTCATCCGTTTGATATATCCCATGTTCGTGACAGTGATAACCACATTTTCCCTCGGAATCAGATCTTCCATTGATATATCAAATTCATCATATCCGATCCGCGTTCTTCTGTCATCTCCGTACTTTTCTGAAATGAGAAGGATTTCCTTCCGGATCACTCCAAGAAGAAGCTTCCGGTCCGCAAGTATTGCTTTATATTCCTCGATCTTCTTCTCCAGCTCCGCATACTCCGCTTCAATCTTCTCTCTTTCCAGACCTGTCAGTGCTCTCAGACGCATATCCACGATAGCCTGAGACTGGGCGTCGGAAAGATCAAATCTCTTCATTAATTCTTCCTTGGCGATCTGTACGCTTCTGGAACCGCGGATAATCTTAATTACTTCATCAATATTATCCAGCGCGACAAGCAGACCTTCCAGAATATGAGCCCGCTCTTCCGCTTTATTGAGATCGTATTTTGTCCTTCTTGTAACCACATCTTCCTGATGCTGAAGATAATACTGAAGCATCTCCAGAAGATTCATAACCTTCGGCTCATTATTTACAAGAGCAAGCATGATAACGCCGAATGTATCCTGGAGCTGCGTATGCTTGTAAAGCTGATTTAAAATAACATTCGGGTTCGCGTCCCGGCGCAGCTCAATACAGATACGCATGCCTTCCCTGCTGGACTGGTCGCTGAGATCTGTAATTCCGTCAATCTTTTTGTCCCGGACAAGTTCAGCAATCTTTTCAATCAGTCTTGCCTTATTTACCATAAACGGAAGCTCTGTAACAATAATCCTGTTCTTTCCGTTCTGCATGGGCTCGATATTTGTAATCGCCCTTACCCTGATCTTTCCTCTTCCCGTACGGTATGCTTCCTCAATTCCTCTTGTTCCCAGAATCTCAGCGCCGGTGGGGAAATCAGGGCCTTTTACAATCTGGAGAATATCCTCCATTGTAGTCTCGCCGTTTTCATCAATCTGATCATCAATAATCTTCACAACCGCGCCGATGACTTCTCTTAAGTTGTGAGGCGGAATATTCGTAGCCATACCTACCGCGATTCCTGATGTTCCGTTTACCAGAAGATTCGGAAATCTGGAAGGAAGAACTGCAGGTTCTTTCTCTGTCTCGTCAAAGTTGGGAGTAAAATCTACGGTATTTTTATTAATATCGGCAGTCATCTCCATGGAAATTCTGCTGAGACGCGCCTCGGTATAACGCATGGCGGCAGCGCCGTCTCCATCCACAGAACCGAAGTTTCCATGTCCGTCTACCAGAGGATACCTGGTGGACCACTCCTGAGCCAGATTTACCAGAGCTCCGTAGATCGAACTGTCTCCATGGGGATGATATTTACCCATTGTATCACCGACAATACGCGCACATTTACGGTGGGGCTTGTCGGGACCGTTATTCAGTTCAATCATGGAATAGAGAATTCTTCTCTGCACCGGCTTTAACCCGTCCCGTACATCCGGAAGAGCACGGGACGCGATTACGCTCATCGCATAGTCGATATAAGAAGTTTCCATTGTCTTCTTAAGATCGACTTCATGGACTTTATCAAAAATATTATCTTCCATTGTTTATCTCCTTTAATCTATGAATCATTTTACTGGATTGTACAGGAACTGCCAGGCCTGCCGCCGGTAAAACACTATATATCCAGATTTTTAACATATTTTGCATTCTCTTCGATAAATTCTCGTCTCGGTTCAACTTTATCACCCATAAGAGTGGTGAAAGTCAGATCGAGCTCGGAAGATGTTTCTTCGTCCATTGTCACGCGGAGAAGAATTCTGTGCTCGGGATCCATGGTCGTCTCCCAGAGCTGCTCTGCGTCCATCTCTCCCAGACCTTTATATCTCTGAATCTTATTGCTGCTGTCACGGCCTACTTCAAGAAGAATCTGACTGAGTTCTTCATCACTGTACGCATACCATACCTTTTTGTTTTTCTCCAGCTTATACAGCGGAGGCTGTGCCAGATAAACATATCCTTCCTTGATCAGCTCCGGCATAAAACGATAAAGGAATGTTAATAATAAAGTACTGATATGAGCGCCGTCCACATCGGCATCCGTCATAATAATGATTTTGTGATATCTGAGTTTTGAAATATCAAAATCATCGTGGATACCTGTGCCGAACGCCGTAATCATCGCCTTGATCTCCGCATTCGCGTAGATCTTGTCAAGACGGGCTTTTTCCACATTCAGAATCTTTCCTCTCAGAGGAAGGATCGCCTGTGTTGCCCTGTCTCTGGCCGTCTTTGCGGAACCTCCGGCGGAGTCACCCTCTACGATGTAGATCTCGCAGTTTGCCGGATCTTTATCCGAGCAGTCCGCGAGTTTTCCCGGAAGGGAAGATCCTTCAAGCGCTGACTTTCTTCTTGTCAGATCTCTTGCCTTTCTCGCCGCTTCCCTTGCTCTCTGGGCCATGACTGATTTCTCGACTGTAATCTTAGCCACATTCGGATTCTGCTCCAGGAATATCTCAAGCTGTGTGCTTACGATATTGTCCACAGCTCCTCTTGCCTCACTGTTTCCAAGCTTCTGTTTTGTCTGTCCCTCAAACTGGGGATCCTCTATTTTTACACTGATAATCGCAGTCAGCCCTTCCCTGATATCCTCGCCGGAAAGATTCGGCTCACTGTCTTTTAACAGCTTGTTCTTTCTTGCATAATCATTGAATGTCTTTGTCAGGGCATTCCGGAATCCCACAATATGGGTTCCGCCTTCGGGAGTCGTAATATTATTTACAAATCCATAGGTATTGTCACTGTAGGAATCATTGTGCTGCATGGCAACTTCAACCTGAACCCCGTCCTTTGACCCTTCACAGTAGATAATCTGATCATACAGGGGCGTCTTGCTCTTGTTCAGATATGTGACAAACTCCTTGATGCCTCCCTCGTAGTGGAAAATGTGTTCGTGGAGTTCTTCTCCCCGCCAGTCTCTCAGGGCGATTCTGAGCCCTTTCGTCAGAAATGCCATCTCACGGAAACGCTGTTTTAATGTATCATAGTCAAATACAGTCTCTTCAAAGATCTCTTTATCCGGAAGAAATGTAACTTTCGTTCCGGTTCTGTCGGGTTCGCATTCTCCCACAACTTTCAGTTTATAGCAGACATTTCCTCTCTCATATCTCTGTTTGTATATTTTTCCCTCGTGGTAGATTTCCACCTCAAGCCATTCGGAAAGAGCGTTTACAACAGATGCCCCTACTCCGTGGAGCCCTCCGGATACTTTGTATCCTCCTCCGCCGAACTTTCCTCCTGCATGAAGAACCGTAAATACAACCTCCACTGCAGGCAGCCCTGCTTTATGGTTAATTCCGACGGGAATTCCTCGTCCGTTATCATTTACAGTAATGGAATTATCTTTATTGATATCTACCTGTATCTCGTCACAATATCCTGCCAGAGCCTCATCAACGGAATTATCAACAATCTCATATACCAGATGATGAAGTCCTCTAACAGAAGTGCTGCCGATATACATACCCGGCCTTTTTCTTACTGCTTCCAGACCTTCCAGGATCTGGATCTGATCCGCTCCATATTCAGCGTCAAATTCTGTACCTGATGCACCCATTTATTAACCTCCTAATTTGCTTTTACTGCCTGTCCATTTCTGATATGAAATATTTTATTGATTGAAAATCTGTGATTTACAAATTCATCCAGCCCGGTACACGTAATGATAGTCTGTATATCATGGATACTGTCCAACAGATAGTTTTGCCTGTGTTTGTCCAGTTCAGACAATACATCATCAAGTAACAGAATTGGCGTATCGTGAATCACCTGTTTTACAAGTTCAATTTCTGAAAGTTTCAGCGACAGCGCAGCGGTCCGCTGCTGTCCCTGGGAACCGAATTTTCTGATATCCAGTCCTTTATCCGTCACAAAACAGACGTCATCTCTGTGAGGACCTGCCGAAGTGCTTTTCATCCGGATATCTCTCTCCCGGTTTTTCTTCAGCACGTTTTCCAGAGACATATTTCCTGTGCTGTCCTCATAAATCAGAGAGATTTTTTCTTTTCCTCCCGTCAATTTATAATGTATATCAGAAATTATTTCATTAACCTGTTCTATAAATTGTTTCCTTCTTTCCAGAACTCTTGTGCCATATTCCACAAGCTGCATATCCCATATTTCCAGTGTATCTATAAGATTGTCCTTGTCATATATTTCTTTTAACAGGGAATTTCTCTGATTGATGACCCGGTTATAATTTGAAAGGTTGTTCAGATATATTCTGTCAAGCTGAGACAGCTCCAGATCTATAAATCTGCGCCGTCCCGCCGGCCCTTCTTTTATGATATTGAGATCTTCGGGAGAAAAAAACACAAAATGGACAATGCCGAAAAGTTCGCTTGCCTTGCGTATCGGTATCTTATCGATGGCGATTCCTTTCGGACTGTTTCTTTTCAGGTGCATATCGATCTGAAAGCAGCTTCCTTTTTTCTCTACAACTGTCTCCAGATGTGATTCATCGCATCCGAACCGGATGATATCCCTGTCCTTTGTCCCTCTGTGAGACTTGGTTGTTCCGGACAGATAAAGTGCTTCCAGAATATTTGTCTTGCCCTGTGCATTGTCCCCGTACAGAATATTTGTCTTTGGATCAAAGTTCAAATCTAATAACTCATAATTTCTGTAATTTTTCAGCTTTAAAGATTTGATTATCATTGCAATTATTCTACACTTTTCCCATTTTTTTGTAAAGCAGTCTAGCCGGCGGCCTCGATCTGAAGCTCTTCTCCGTTCACGGAAACCGTATCTCCCGGATACAGCTTACGGCCGCGTCTCGTCTCATTCTGCCCGTTGACACTTACGTCTCCGCTCTGAATCATCTCTTTCGCCTCTGCTCCGCTTTCTGCTATCGCGGCTGCTTTTAAAACCTGTCCGAGCCGGATAAATTCATCTCCGGCTCTCAGTCTGAATGTCTGCATATTCTGCCTCTCTTTCCTATACCGCTGCGTTAAAATTAACAGGAAGGATTAGATAGATATAGCTCTGTGTCTCGTCCTTGATAAAGCAGGGTGCCTTCGCATTCATAAAATACAGATCAACCTCTTCATCATCAATTACTCTGAGGGCATCAATCAGGAACTTCGGATTGAATCCGATCAGCAGATCTCTTCCCTCTTTCGTGCAGAGGATAACCTCATCCATGGATCCGGCCTGGGATTTGATCTTAAGCTCCATGGATTCATCTCTGATATCAATGATGATCGGCTTTTTATCGCCTTCCTTGATCAGAAGAGTCGCACGGTCAATACAGTCGAGAAGCTCTCTCTTGTTGATCCTTACCTTTGTCTCATAATCACTGGAAAGCATCTGGTCAATCTTGAAATACTCTCCTTCGATCAGTCTGGACACTACTACGGTTCTGTCAAATTCAAATACAATATGATTTCTGGTAAAGGAGATGTCTACATCTGACTCTGCCTCTCCGCCTACGATCTTGCTGATCTCCTGAAGGGTTTTCCCCGGAACGATAACTTTCTTCGGAGAGTAGGAATCTTTCAGCTCGATCTTTCGGATGGAAATCCTGTGTCCGTCAAGAGATACCACCTTCAGGATATTATCATCAATCTCAAAAAGTTCTCCCGTCATCATCTTATTGGTGTCGCTGTCGGCAATTGAAAAAATTGTCTGACGGATCACTTCTTTGAGGGTATACTCAGACACTGTAATAAAATCATCTTTTTCTACTGCCGGAAGATAAGCAAAATCCTCTCCGGACTGTGCCGCGATATTGAATTTCGCTTTTTCGCATGTAATAATCGCCTGACTTTCTCCCAGTGTTTCGATTACAACCTCACTGTCAGGAAGTTTCCTTACAATCTCTGAAAAAATTCTCGCATTGATCGCGATAATTCCTCTGTCAATGATTTCTCCGTCGATGGATGTCTCAATTCCAAGCTCCATATCATTCGCAGTCAGTTTGACCACATCTGTAGATGCGTCAATCAGAATACATTCAAGAATCGGCATCGTTGTTTTTGAGGGAACTGCTTTTGAAACAATACTTACTCCTTTTACAAGATTAGATTTTGTACAGATAATTTTCATTTGGTAATAACTCCTTTCACAGTGTGTAAAAATCCCGGCCGCGGGTGCTTTATATATTTATTTATAATTTCAATTCCGTATCCGTCTTATTAGGGGCTGTGAATATGTTGAAAACCACTTCAAAGCCTTGCGGTTACGCGGTTTGTCCGTTTTGATAACTCTGTTGATTCCGTGTCGGAATGATGTGAACCGAGTGTGTAAAATTCTCAGTGCCTGAAGTCCGGTTTCTTTTATTCCCAGGTTATTTTCAGCATATTTACATGTTATTTACATACTTATTCACAGTAATCCGCATTTTTTCTACATAGCTTCAGCTGTCTTCATCCGTCTCATGATTATCAGATCAGAGAGGGTTGATCTTTTTCTTAATAATATTTACCGTATTATTAAGGGCCTCATCTGTCTTAAGATCATGTTCAATCTTCTTTACGCCGTGACTGATGGAGGCATGGTCCTTGCCGCCGAGGATAACCCCGATGGTCTTCAGAGCCGTATCCGTCATGGTTCTGCACAGATACATAACAATCTGCCTGGGCAGAACGATTTCGGCATTTCTCTTCTTGCCTTTTATCTCCGCAGGAGAAATGTTAAAGTGTTCGGACACGACATCTATAATCAGCTCCGGTGTGATAACCCGGGTGTTATCCGGTGAAATCATATCTTTCAGAGCCTCAGCCGCGAGGGGAATGTCGATCGGTTTATTTTCCAGATTGGACAGGGCGATCAGTTTGTTAAGCGATCCCTCCAGCTCACGGATGTTGGATTTGATATTGTTGGCTATATACTGCATAACTTCGTCCGGAATATGGTAACGCTCCAGACCGTCCAGTTCTTCCTTCTTTCTCAGAATGGCCATCCTTGTCTCATAGTCGGGCGAAGAGATATCAGCGATAAGTCCCCATTCAAACCTTGTGCGGAGACGCGCCTCAAGAGTTTCAATATCTTTCGGCGGCTTATCACTGGATATGATAATCTGCTTCCCGGATACGTGAAGATGGTTGAAAGTATGGAAAAATTCTTCCTGTGTACTTTCCTTTCCTATAATAAACTGAATATCGTCAATCAGAAGAACGTCGTTGTTTCTGTATTTCTCACGGAATGTTGTCATGGCAAGTTCGTTGCCGTTCTTTCCGACCTTAAGAGCATCGATCAATTCATTGGTAAATGCCTCGCTGGTTACATAAAGAACCTTCTTTGACGGATCATTCTCCAGAATGAAATGGGCGATGGAGTGCATAAGGTGGGTTTTTCCAAGTCCTACGCCTCCGTATATAAAAAGAGGATTGTAAATCTCGCCCGGTGATTCGGCAACAGCAAGGGAAGCTGCATGCGCGAAACTGTTGTTGCTTCCTACTACAAATGTATCAAATGTATATTTCGGATTGAGATTCGCTTTTTCGTAAATTGCGTTGACGCGGTTCCTTTTTACTGTGTTCTCTCTTTTTTCCTGTATGGTTGTCTGATTGTCCGTAACAAACGCAACTTCATATTCAATCCCTGTTACCTCAGCGATGCACACCTTGAAAGGAAGCAGATATTTTTCTTCTATATGCTCCAGGCTTGCTCTGAGTTTGACAAGGATATACACAGTGTTATCCCTGATTTCATATACAGTCAGAGGAGCGATCCATGTATTATAAGAAATATTGGACGAGCAGTATTCAAGCTTCATCTTATTAAGTATCTGATCCCAGTTTTGTTCCACAATGTTCATCGAAAGTAACTCCTAATCAATATAATAGAGAGATATTAAGGCAAAATCTCTCTCCTACATTTTACATCAAAAACAGAGTGTAAGCAATGAAAAATCAATGTTTATAAAGTTATGAACACGCAGAATCCTTTGTTTTCAAAGTTTATGTAAAGAAAAATATTGTTATCAACATTTTATTTCACAGTTATCCACAAGTTATTCACATTTGTTGATAACTTGTGGATAACTGTGAAATAACTGCGGGATAAAAGAACAGGAATCTGTCTCTGTGGAACAGGAATAAATTATGCCGGATTTCCGGAATAAATAAAAACATATGAACAGGATTCTTCAATGTAAAAAAAAGCCTTATTTTGCTTGACTTATGGAGGTTTTTTCACTATAATTATGGGCAGCGTCCTTTCAGATATATAGTTATATGACGCAGAAAAGATATTGTTAATCATGTGAATACTTTATTATAAAGTATATCAGCTAAAGGGAGGTGTAAGGGTTATGAAGATGACATTTCAGCCGAAGAAGAGATCCAGATCTAAAGTTCACGGATTCAGAGCAAGAATGAGCACACCGGGCGGAAGAAAAGTTCTGGCTGCCAGAAGAGCAAAAGGAAGAAAACAGTTATCAGCTTAGGCCGCAGATATGTGGCCTTTTCTTCTATTCAATTATTTTTTCAATCACTTATATTAGAGGTCATGAATGAAGTATTCTGAATCTTTAAAGAAAAACAGAGATTTCCAGAATGTTTACAAAAAAGGAAAGTCTCTGGCAAATCATTATCTTGTAATGTACCTGCTTCCAAATGAACTGAATAGAAACAGACTGGGAATTTCGGTCAGTAAAAAGGTAGGAAACAGTGTGGTAAGACACCGTCTTACACGTCTGATAAGAGAGAGTTATCGAATGTCAGAAGAGAATTTCCGTCGTGGATTTGATATTATAGTGATTGCAAGGACAAGTGCAAAAGGAAAAAGTTACCATGAGATTAAAAGTGCACTGATCCACCTCGGAAAACTTCATAAATGTTTTATAGATTAAAAGGGAAGTGGCGCGGATGAAAAGGATCCTTATCGGGATGATCAAATTTTACAGAAAATATCTGTCCGGTCTGAAACGATACAGCACCTGTAAGTATTATCCAACATGTTCACAGTACGGCCTTGAGGCTATTGAAAAATACGGGGCTTTCAAGGGCGGTCTTCTGGCTGTGTGGAGAATTCTGCGCTGCAATCCATTTTCAAAAGGCGGATATGATCCGGTACCTTAAGGAGGATGAGAAATGGAAATAAACGGACTTTTAGCTGCCGGGATTTATGACTGGCCTGTCATAAGTCAGATATCCTGGCTGCTGGGAAAGGTTATGAACGGGATTTATAATGTGCTTGACGCCATAGGAATCAACAATATCGGAGTCAGCATTATTATATTCACTATTATCGTATATACGCTTCTGATCCCGCTCACAATTAAGCAGCAGAAATTTTCGAAGATGCAGAGCGTTATGACGCCTGAGATCAGAAAAATTCAGAAAAAATATGAAGGAAAAAGAGATCAGGCATCTATGCTGAAACAGCAGGAAGAGATGAATGCCGTATATGACAAATACGGAACAAAGATGTCAAGCGGATGTCTTCCTTCTCTGATTCAGATGCTGTTCCTTTTCGGATTGTATCCGGTTGTTCAGAATATACCGAGATATGTAGATAAAGTACATGATGTTTACATGCCTCTAGTAGAAAAAATTCAGAGCGTTGCCGGTTCACAGGCTATTATGGAAAAGATCGGTGAGGCCAGTCCGGTTCTGATGAGTGCGGATTCATATGATTATTCCAAGGCCAATACTCTTGTGGAAGCGCTTTATAAGTTCCAGGATGCTACATGGAACACTCTGGTTGACAGAATTCCCCAGGTAGAGAGTCTTGTAAACAGTACAAGAGATCAGATTGATAATCTGAACCAGTTCCTCGGAGTAAATATCGGGGCGCATCCGTGGAATCTTCTCATGGACGCATTGAGAGACTTTTCCATTATTGGAATTATTCTGGCAGTTATCATTCCTGTTCTGGCAGGACTTACTCAGTTTATAAGCGTTAAGCTTTCCCAGGCCGGAAGCAGTTCCATGATGGATGATAAAGATAATCCAATGGCCGGATCCATGAAAACTATGATGTACACAATGCCTTTGATATCGGTTGTATTTGGTTTTACCCTTCCGGCAGGACTTGGTCTTTACTGGGTAGCCAGCGCAGCGGTAAGATGTGTACAGCAGCTTGCGATTAATAAATATCTGAGCAAAAAATCAGTTGAGGATATTATTGCAGAGAACCAGAAGAAGATGAAGAAGAAAATCGAAAAGAAGGGAACATCTGCAAAAGAAATCAACAGGATGGCAACAACGAGTACAAGAAATGTGGGTAACTCTTCCAGGTCCGGAAAGAGTCAGGCTGAAAAGGACGAAAAGATAAGGCGTGCGCAGGAAATGGCAAAAAATGCAAAACCAGGAAGTCTTACAGCAAAAGCAAATCTTGTTTCAAGATACAACAGCGGCCAGAAGACAGATTCGTCCGATCAGACTGCTTCTGAAAAGAAAGGAAAGAAATAAAATGAAAGGTAGTATCAGAGTATCAGCAAGAACATTAGATGACGCGATTACGGAAGCCTCCATTCAGTTAGGCGTTACAAGCGACAGAATGGAATACAATGTGATTGAAAAAGGAAGCGCCGGATTTCTTGGAATCGGTATGAAACAGGCTGTGATCGAGGCCTGGAAAAAAGAAGATCCTGAAGAAGAAAATCAGGAAATATTCAGGACATTTTCTGAAGAAGAAATTCTGAAAGGATTAAAGGAAGAAAGACCAGTAAGAGAGAAAAAAGAAAAGAAATATAAAACTGGAAAAAGAGAAGAGAAAAAAGAAGAAAGAAAGCAGCCGAAGCCGGAAGAAGAAAAGAAAGCAGCCGAAGTAAAAGAAATGCCGAAAGCAGAGGAGAAGAAGCCGGATCCGGAGACAGTTTCTGAAAAAGAAGAGAAAAACAAGCTTGCAGAAGTCGAGCCACAGACAATAAAGGCTGTAGAAGCGTTTGTAGCGGATACTCTGAAAGCTATGAATATGGATGTTGAGATTTCTTCCGGAATTGATGAAGACGGCGCTCTTTGCGTGAATATGAAGGGTGATCATATGGGCATCCTTATAGGAAAAAGAGGACAGACACTGGATTCGTTCCAGTATCTTGCGAACCGTGTCGCAAACAAGCATCAGGAAGGTTATGTAAGAGTTAAGCTTGATACTGAGAATTACCGGGCAAGGAGAGAAGAAACACTGAAACATCTTGCAAAAAATATCGCTCATAAGGTAAAGAGAACAAGAAGACCGGTATCTCTTGAACCCATGAATCCTTATGAAAGACGGATTATTCACTCTGCGCTGCAGTCTGATCCGTATGTGACTACACACAGCGAAGGTGAGGAACCGTACAGAAAAGTTGTTGTGACTTTAAAGAGATAGACAGTATATGAATGACTGAAGCGAAAGGACGTTAACGCTTCACGGATTCTTTCGTGAAGACGGAAACGTCCTTTTTTATGACAGCTGTGTGTATGATACTTTTTACAAAGGCATCGCATGCCTGGAAAACTTGTTTATCAGAAGCAGACAGAAAGGGTGGTTCAATGGAAAGAGAAACGATTGCGGCGATTTCCACAGGCATGACCAATGCGGGAATTGGAATTGTGAGAATCAGCGGGAAAGACGCATTTTCAGCTGCAGACAGGGTCTTCAGAGGAAAAGAAAAGATTACAGAGTGCATGAGCCATACAATTCATTACGGGTACATTAAAGACGGAGATGAAACTGTGGATCAGGTGCTTGTCATGGTTATGAAAGGTCCCCGCACATTTACCGGTGAAGATACGGTAGAGATCAATTGTCACGGAGGAACCTATGTAGTAAGCCGAGTTCTGGATACGGTTCTGAAACAGGGGGTACGTCCGGCAGAACCGGGAGAGTTTACCAAGCGGGCTTTTTTAAATGGAAAGATGGATCTGTCTCAGGCGGAAGCGGTAGGCGAGCTCATATCTTCCAGCAGTGACTATGCACTTAAAAACTCGATCAGTCAATTAAAAGGTAGTATAAAAAATAAAATAAGCGACATTAGAAATGATATAATTTACAACACGGCCTATATAGAAAGTGCGATTGACGACCCGGAACATTATAATCTTGAAGGATTTGATGCAAAATTAAAGAAAAAGTCAGAGGAAATAATAAATGAAATAAAGAAATT
>DXIU01000106.1 GCA_019112765.1 Candidatus Mediterraneibacter norwichensis
TGCAGATTCAGGAAGCAGTACAAGATAACTTCTGTTGTGGACTACCGCTGTTCGGATATTGAGCCGTATATAGAAAAAGCGGAGACGGTATTTGTATATGATATACCTGCGGAACGCAGACTGATGATAATGCGGCTCTGTTATAAACACAAAGTTAATGTATATTTTAATCCTTATCTTGAGGATATTATGGAGGTTAATGCAAAACACTATGTACTGGATGATGTTTATTTGTTTAATAAAAACAATAAAACATTAACCATGGAACAGAGAATTTTCAAGAGGCTTCTTGATATTGGACTTTCATTATTACTGGGGATTCTGACCTCCCCGCTGTGGATCTGCGGCGCGGTTGCAGTTAAGCTGTATGACGGCGGGCCTGTTTTTTTCAAACAGAAAAGAGCAACGATTCATGGCAGGGTATTTGATGTATATAAACTCCGTACAATGAAAACAAATGTTGAGAATTATTCCGCGAAAAAGGATGACGATCGTATTACGAAACCAGGGAAAATACTGAGGAGAACGCGGATTGACGAACTTCCGCAGCTTCTTAATGTACTCAAAGGAGATATGACTTTCGTTGGTCCCAGGCCTGAAATGCTTGAAAATGTACAGAGTTATACGGAAGAACTCCCTGAGTTCCGGTACCGGCTTCGTGTAAAGGCGGGGCTTACAGGATATGCTCAGATTTCTGGCAAATATAATACGACTCCGAGGGATAAGCTTATTATGGATATGATGTATATCGAGCAGTTCAGCATTCTGAGAGATATTCAGCTGATTCTGCAGACCGCGGTTGTACTTCTGAAATCAGACAGTACGGAAGCCTTTGGAAAGAAAAAGAAATCAGGATATGTTTTTGTTCCCGCTGAACAACAGGAGAAAGAGTGAGATACAAAATGGCTGCAAATCAGAAAAGAAGACACCATCGGAGGAAAAAGAAAAAGGGAAACTGGTTTACCCGCTTAAAAACCTGGCAGAAAGCACTTATCTGTTTCGCAGGCGTACTCGTATGCCTGTCACTTTCTGCCGGTATTTATGTTGCGGCAAAATGGAGTAAAATTGATACCCGGGAAATAGGGGCGGATGATCTGATTATCAACCAGGAAGTAAAGCAGAACGCAGAACTTGACCTTGGTGAGGGATATACGAACATCGCTCTGTTTGGCGTGGATTCCAGAGACGGCAATCTGGGAGAAGGAAACCGGACAGACTGTATTATTGTAGCCAGTCTGAATAATGAGACAAAAGAGGTAAGAATGGTCTCCGTATATCGAGATACGCTTCTTGACCTTTCTGACGGCAGCTATCAGAAGTGCAACGCCGCATACAGCTATGGCGGCCCGGTTCAGGCGATTAATATGCTGAACATGAATCTGGATCTGGATATTCAGGATTATGTGACAGTGGATTTTGGAGCAATAGCAGATGCAATTGATCTACTGGGCGGTGTAGAGATTGATGTAAAGGACGAAGAACTGCAGTATCTGAACAAGTACATCAATGAGACCGCGAGATCCGCAGGAAAGGAAGCACATCCGGTGGAAAAAAGCGGACTTCAGCTTCTGGATGGAACACAGGCGACGACCTATGCAAGAATCCGTTCCACCGCAGGGGGTGATTTTACCCGTACAGAGCGGCAGCGTCTTGTGATAGAAAAAATGGTGGAAAAAGCCAAATCGGCGGATCTTCTGACGATTAATAATATTATCGACAAAGTATTCCCTCAGGTTTCTACAAGTCTTACACTTTCGGAAATACTGAATTATGCAGCTGCGTACAGCGAGTATAAGCTGACGGAAAATGAAGGCTTTCCTTTTGATCAGACTACAGATACTATTTCAGGACTGGGCAGTATTGTAATTCCGCAGGATCTTGCTTCAAATGTGACAAAACTTCATGAGTTTTTATTTGGAACGGACGGTTATTCTCCGTCCTCAACTGTTCAGACTCTCAGCGCGAATATTGCGTCAAGAGTCAGTTCAGCAGGAGGATCTTCCTATACAGACAGCAGCGGATACAGTGACAGCAGCAGTTATAACGGATGGAATTCGAATTCCTATGATAATAGCGGAAGCGGAAGCTGGGACAGCGGAAGCGGTTCATCCGGAATCAATAATGATACAGGTACATCCGGCGGAAGCAGCGGAGGAACAAATCCTCCGACGGATTCCTCTTCCGGAGAGACAGCAACTCCGCCTTCGTCCGGCGGCAGTACAGGAGACAGTGGTGGTTCCGGTTCAGGCAGCGGTTCTGAGTCGGGCGGAAGTTCCGGCCCTTCCGGCGGCAGCGGCACAGACACCGGGGAAACCGGCAGCGGAACCGACGGTACGGATACCGGCGGGGGATCTCCTGAGACCGGAGCGGATACCGGAGCAGATAATTCAGGGGCGGAAGGACAGTAAAGAAATTCCTTCCTGTCTTCCTGTACATTATTCTGGACTTTTTTCTGCAAAAAGTGTATGATAAGAAGCGAGTAAGTCTGGCAGGAGCGTGTCAGTTATGAAAGTAATCTATCACAAAAGAAGGGGTATTTACATGAAAGCATTAAAAAAAGCAGCTGCAGCATTGCTTGCCGTATGTCTTATGGTTCCCATGTTCAGTTTTGTTGTTTTCGCAGCGGACGGCAGGCTGATGTTCTCGGATCCTGAGACAAAAGTAGGAGAGAACGTAAGTGTTGATCTTGTGGTTCAGAGCCCGGGCAACACGATAGCAGATGTCAGCGTAACTATGCGGTATGAGACAGGGAATCTGGAATTTGTCAGCGGAGATGGATTTGAGGCAGACGGATCAGGAACTCTTACTTATTCCGGAACAGGAAACAGCAGTGAACTCAGAGCAACTGTTCAGTTCAGGGCGCTGACTGCCGGCGAAACACAGATCACGGTCAGTGATTATTCCGGATCTATTACTGCCGGTGATGAACTGAATCTGACAGAAGGTTCGTCAACGATTACAATAGCAGCAGCAGACGATGGTACTACATCTGTAGAGCCGTCATCAGATACATCTTCTGAAACAGCAGGAGAGACTACAGACATTGTGGTGACTGTGAACGGAGTTGACTACAACTTCTCAGAAGCATTTACCTCAGCGGATATTCCGGCCGGCTATTATGAAGCAACGCAGACATTCAATGGCGCGGAGCGCAGATTTGTCGCAAATGACGCAGGCGTTTACCTGGGATATCTTGTAGATTCATCCGGCGCAGGAGCGTTCTTCCTTTTTAATCAGGAGGATGCGACATTTGCGCCCTATGTAGAACTGAGTATTTCAGACACTACATCAATTATTCCGCTGGCAGAGCCGGAAGGTCTGACGATGCCGGATGGATATCAGGAAGTAAATCTCAATCTGACCGGTCTGGAACAGCAGTATTCTGCATGGTCCAATCCGGAGACAGACCGTTACTATCTGATTTATGCACTGAATACACGAAGCGGAGAACGCGGTCTCTATCAGTATGATACAGAAGACGGAACATACCAGAGCTACACACTTCCGCAGGATACGGAAGAAGAACCGGCAGGGAGTGTGCTGTCGGGCGGTCTGGGCAGATTTATCGGGGATCATGCTCTGATTCTCATTGTAGTTGCTGCAGCGATTATCCTTCTTCTTCTGATTCTCATGATTATATTTGCGGTGAAGCTTGTACATCGCAATCAGGAACTGGATGATCTGTATGAGGAATATGATATCCCCTATGAAGATGATGAGCCGGAGATTGAGAAAAAGTCCAAAAAGAAGTCAGCGATAAAAGACGAAGAGGACGAGTTTGATGAGTACGAAGACGACAGCTATGATGATGAATATGACGATGAGTACGAAGATGACGAGTACGAAGACGATGACTATGAAGATGATGAGTACGGAGATGACTATGAAGACGACGGCTATGATGAGTACGAAGACGACGAATACGAAGATGAGCCGGCAGCCCGCGGAAAAACAAAAAATATAAAAAGCAGGAAAAAGGGCGGAAGTAAAGCAGATGACGAAGAAGATTACGAGATGGATTTCATAGATCTCTGATTTGGCATTTACAGAGGAGCGCAGACATACATTGCAGTGGCTGCGCTCCTTGTCTGTGTGAGAGATTTCCTGAATCCGAGCAGTTGTTTTCAAGGTTTGTTAAATGATTAAACACAGTTTTATCACATTCCGGGGTTATGATATAGCCATAAAAACGGAAGAAAGCAGGTAATCTTATGGAAAATCAATATAATTATTACAATTCAGAGGGAATGAATGGAAATTATCAGTATGGAGGATATGACGCAGGTCCTCAGCCGGAACCTGAAAAACCTGAGAAAAAGAAAAAGACAGGGAAAGGGGTTCCGAAAGCAGTAGCAATCGGCGGCCTCGCAATTTTGTTCGGAGTCGTGTCAAGTGCCGTATTCCTGACTTCAAACGTTGTCGGAACCAGACTTCTTGGCCTGAATACGACTTCAACAGCTTCATCAGGCTCTTCAAGGGAGGTGAACAGTTCGACACCGCTTTCTACCAGCAGCAGCGTGGTAACATCTGACGTATCCGGTATTGTAGAGAATGTAATGCCTTCGATTGTATCAATTACCAGTATGTCAGTGGAAGAAGTGCAGAGCTTCTTTGGCGGCACATATCAGCAGGAGACAGAAGGGGCTGGTACGGGAATTATTATCGGACAGAATGATTCTGAGCTCCTGATCGTGACGAACAATCACGTTGTGGAGGGAAGTAATACCCTGACGGTTACATTTAACGACGAGGCAAGCGTCGAGGCTAATATCAAAGGCGCCAATGCAGATTATGATGTGGCTGTCATTGCAGTTCCTCTTGAAGATATCTCAGACGATACAATGGAGTCGATTTCCGTGGCTACTCTGGGAGATTCTACAGAACTGAAAGTCGGCGAGCCTGCAATTGCAATCGGAAATGCGCTCGGATACGGACAGTCTGTTACAACAGGAGTAATCAGCGCATTGAATCGTTCTGTAAGCACAACCGACAGTCAGACAGGACAGACGACAGAAAGCAGCGTGAAACTGATTCAGACAGATGCGGCAATTAATCCTGGCAACAGCGGCGGAGCTCTTGTCAATGCCAATGGTGAAGTGGTAGGCATTAACTCTTCAAAACTTGTAAGTGACAGTGTAGAGGGCGTGGGTTACGCAATCCCGATCAGTGACGTAAGCGATCTGATCGAACAGCTTATGAATCAGGAGACAAGAGAAAGAGTTGATGAAGCTGATCAGGGAGCTCTTGGCATCAGAGGTATCAGCGTATCAGACGCGTTTTCAGAACAGCTTGAACTGCCCCAGGGTGTTTATGTATCTGAAGTGACTTCCGGCGGCGGAGCTGAGGAGGCCGGTATGTCCAAAGGCTGTATCATTACAGCGATTAACGGAAACTCAGTCAGCAGTATGGAAGCACTGCAGGAACAGCTTCAATATTATGCAAAAGGTGAGACAGTTACACTGACAATTCAGGTGCCTCAGCCGACGGGCGAGTATGAAGAGCAGACTCTGGATGTTACTCTTGGCGAGAAACAGTAAAAAAGTGAAGAATATACGGAAACAGATTACTTGTATGATAAAAAGGGGCTGGATCAGCCCCTTTTTATTTCGCTTTCTGCCTCAGATGTTTATTTATCAAATTCCGGATTGAAAGCATAAAAATTGCGACTGTCCAGTTTTTCCTGTACAATGCGCAGACTTTCGCCGAAACGCTGGTAGTGGACAATTTCGCGCTCACGCAGGAAGCGGATCGGCTCACAGACTTCAGGGTCTTTTACAAGACGGAGAATGTTGTCGTAGGTAGTGCGTGCTTTCTGCTCTGCCGCCATATCTTCATGCAGATCCGTAATGGGATCCCCTTTTGACTGGAAGACTGTTGCGGTCCATGGTGTGCCGCTGGCCGCCTGGGGCCACAGAGCAAGTGTGTGGTCTACATAGTAGGGCCCAAAACCGGAACGCTCAATTTCTTCCGGAGTCAGATCTTTCGTGAGCTGATAGACGATGGCGCAGATCATCTCCATATGTGCCAGCTCTTCCGTTCCGATATCTGTCAGTATGCCGGTTACTTCTTTATATGGCATAGTATATCTCTGAGAGAGATACCGCATGGAAGCAGCAAGTTCCCCGTCCGGTCCCCCGAACTGAGTGATGATAATCTGTGCGATTTTTGGATTTGTCTGTGTGATTTTTACCGGATATTGCAGTCTTTTTTCATAATTCCACATAAATCAGCACCCTCCTTCCTGCCATGGCCATGGCTCGTTGATCCAGTTCCAGCGCTCGGTGCAGGAACGGTCTGCGGTATCTGCGGTAAGAGGGCCGTATGCGGAGGCATATTCTTTCAGTGCCTCGTTTCTCTGGCGGCTCATTTCCTGGAAATAAGACAGTGCCTCTCTGTCACAGGGGTGTGTATCAAGATAAAGTTTTACTTCATCCACAGCAAAGCTGACGTGATTGATGTGTGTCAGAAGTTCATTGCGGTTTACAGGTCTGTTCATCGGCAGCGCCCTCCTTTCCAGAGAAAAGGTTTATCCAGTTCTCTGAAAATTGTACCGTGCGCAAACCCCATACAGGGTTCGTAAATTTCACGCCATTGCTGCCAGGGTACATATGCCATGGCGAGAGATCTGCCTTCAAGAAAATCGTTATGTGTGTCCGGGCAGCCTTCCATACTGCGGCCAAAGGAGGCGGAAGGCATTGCTGTCCTGCGGGAACAACGCATATTATTCTGACAATTTGCCATTTTCAGGGCTCCTTTCTTAGGATTCTCTCCGGGGAGAGGGTTTATCTTCACAATTATTGTATGGATAAAAATAATAAAATGTTACGCTTTACATTTGAGCAAAAATTATATATAATGTATAGGTCGGCGGGGTGTGGCTCAGTTTGGTTAGAGCGCACGGCTGGGGGCCGTGAGGTCGCAGGTTCGAATCCTGTCACCCCGATATATATTTTAGCAGGAGGGATCAGACCGGAAGTTATCTGCCGGAGACTGGTTCCTTCTATTTATATATGGATATGCCAGCGGAGGGGAAGCAGATGAGAAGCAGAACGGTTCAGCCGATCAGACATAAGGAAAAAAGAACAGGTCATAAGAAAAAGAAACCGCAGAATTTTGGCGATACTCAGCCAATGGCGCCGGTCCGTGAAGGGCAGAGAGCCGGGGCTTCGGACAGCCGTTCCGCGGGATCGAAAGGAATACGCTCCGGTTACAGGGAATATCAGAAGGTCATTGACAGAAGAAGGCAGGTGCTGAATACACCGAAGCCGGCTCCGGAAGAAGGGACAGGACGGCGGTCGGGGCAGGGAAACAGCCGGACAAAAGGCGGAGCGCTTCGCCGTGCGATGGGAAAAAGTGTTGCCAAAGGACAGTATTTTGACTTCGATATGCTTTTGGTCATAGTTTTTCTGATGTGTTTCGGTCTCGTAATGTTATACAGTGCCAGCGCATACGAAGCTCAGGTGGATGTGCAGCTGCAGGATGACATGTATTATTTTTCCAAACAGGCGCTGATCGGTGCGGCCGGATTTGTAGTAATGTTTATTGTCTCCCGCATCGATTATCATATATATGGTGCTTTCGCGGTGGAGATATATGTGGTTTCAATGATTCTGATGGCGCTGGTAAGAACCCCTCTGGGCGTGACTCTGAATGGAGCCAGAAGATGGATCCGGCTTCCGGGAAATCTTACGCTCCAGCCGGCGGAGATTACCAAGATCGCGGTCATCCTTTTCATATCCTATGAATTATGCCGGATGGGAAAGAAAGCCTATAAAATGGCAGGCATAGTCAGGATACTTGTTTTTGGCGCCATAGCGGCAGGCGGCGTGCTGTTTCTGACGGATAATTTAAGTACAGCAATTATTGTAATGGCAATTACCTGTATTCTTATTTTTGTTATACATCCGAAGACCAGACCATTTCTTATTATAATCGGAGCAGCTGTGGCGGCAGCGGCGATACTTATTGCTGTGCTGGCAGCTACAGCGGCAAACAGTGATAATTTCCGGATCCAGAGAATTATTTCCTGGCTGAATCCGGAGGCAACTGCAGATTCCGGAAGTTTTCAGGTCCTGCAGGGGCTTTATGCGATCGGCAGCGGAGGTTTCTTTGGCAAGGGACTGGGTAACAGCACGCAGAAACTGGGGGCTATTCCCGAGGCTCAGAATGATATGATTCTTGTAGTCATCTGTGAAGAGCTGGGTGTATTCGGAGCGATTATAATTTTTGTCCTGTTCGGTCTTTTGCTGTACCGGCTGATGTTTATCGCAAAAAATGCGCCTGATCTGTATGGTTCTCTGATTGCGACAGGAATTTTTGCGCATATTGCCCTGCAGGTGGTCTTTAACGTTGCTGTTGTTACCGGGCTTCTGCCTACGACAGGCATCACTTTGCCTTTTATCAGCTACGGAGGAACCGCGATTCTGTTTTTGATGGCAGAAATGGGGATCGCGCTGGGGATTTCCAGGAGAATAAAACTGGAAGGAGAACAGTAAAAGCCGGATCAGTATTAAAATGCCGGAAAAAGGGCCGAAAAAGGGGCTTCTCTTCTCCGGAAAAGTATGGTATATTTTTATATGGTATTTAAAACTACGTGTAATGGAAGTGTGAAATATACTTTGCGGTTTCGGAGGATTCTTTATGAGTTATAAAATAATTGTTGACAGTTGCGGAGAACTTACCGGTGAAATGAAAGAAAGCGGACATTATCTGACTGCTTCTCTGAGTATGCATGTAAACGGGACTGATATCGCGGATGATGATACATTTGACCAGGCCCGTTTTCTGAAACTGGTGGCAGAAAGCCCTCAGTGTCCCAGGTCTTCCTGCCCGTCGCCGGAGGAGTACATGGCATTGTATGCCTGCGGGGCAGACAGAATATATGTGGTGACACTCTCCTCGGAACTCAGCGGATCCTACAACAGTGCGGAACTGGGACGCAGGCTTTACGAAGAAGAGTATGGCGGAAAACAGATTTATGTGTTTAATTCCCGGTCTGCTTCTGTGGGAGAAACTCTGATCGCGCTTAAAATTCAGGAGTGCGAGGAACAGGGAATGGATTTTGAACATGTAACGGCATGCGTGGAGGCGTATATCGCGGGTCAGAATACGTATTTTGTCCTTGAGAATCTTGATACGCTGCGGAAAAACGGACGGCTTACGGGAATCAAGTCCCTGGTTGCCAGCGCACTGAATATAAAACCGGTAATGGGCTCTACTCCCGAAGGAACGATCTGTCAGCTCGGTCAGGCCAGAGGAATGAAAAGGGCTCTGGCGAAAATGGCGGATTATATTGTGCGGAATGCGAAAAACACAGAGGGGAAAATCCTTGGCATTTCACACTGTAACTGCCCGGAAAGGGCGGAAGAAGTCCGGAAGATTCTGCTTGACAGAATAAAGGTGAAGTCAAGTTTTATTGTAGATACGGCCGGAATCAGTACTATGTATGCAAATGACGGCGGAATTATTGTTGTACTCTGATCCGGGTTGTGGTAAACTGTCAATAGTGCAACGAAGGGAGCGATGAAAATGAGCCAGGAAAAGGTTGACCGTTATAAAAAGGATAAAGCCAACAGAAAACAGATTATGCGCCAACAGAAAATGATGAGCATTGTCCGCAAAGCGGTTCTTTCACTTGCGGCGCTTGCGCTGGTTGGATGGCTGGGATATTCAGCCTGGGATATTTATGATTCCAATCGTGTAAGGCCTGTTGCTGAAGTGAACTATGATGGCGTTTCAGATTATCTGAACAGTCTGTCGGCAGCTGAGACAGAGTAGAGAGCAGACAGAAATGCATTCCCTCTGTGATCTGCCGTGGGGCGGCAGGTGGGGATGGCAAAAAGAATTTCATAATTTACAGACACAAGATATGGGGTACAGGAATTTTCCTGTGCCCCATATCTTTGTTTATGCCCGAAAACATCCGTTTTCTGCGCTTTTTTGCGAACAAAAAATATGAAAAAGGGGGTTGAAAAAGGGGAGAGGGTGGTTTAAAATGGAGACAAGTGGTAACAAGTGGTGGACAGTGGTATAAAGTGGGGAGCGATGTGGAGGCTCACATTAAGAGAAAGGGTTCCGGATGTTATTAGGAGAGTTCAATCACAGCATTGATGAAAAAGGCAGATTGATCATCCCTGCAAAGTTAAGAGATGATCTGGGCGACAGTTTCGTGATATGTAACGGACTGGAAGGCTGTCTTTTTGTCTACTCTCAGGAAGAATGGAACAAATTCGTCGCTGAACTTGAAACCTTACCACGAATGAACAAGGATGCCAGAATATTCAAGCGTTATTTCTTCGGAAGCGCATCAGAAGGCAGTTTTGACAAGCAGGGGAGAGTTCTTGTCCCGCCTTCACTCCGCAAAGCAGCGCATCTGGAAAAAGACGTAGTCCTGGTGGGAGTTCAGGACCGTGTCGAGATCTGGGACAAGGCTCTCTGGGAAGAGAGAAGCCAGGTGAGCGAAGAAGATCTGGATGCGATTGCAGAGCGTATGGAATCCATTGGAATCCGTATCTGACAGGGAGGAGATTATGGCATTCGAACACACAACAGTTCTGCTGCATGAGACGGTAGACGGGCTTAACGTCAGACCTGACGGCATTTACGTAGACGCCACACTTGGCGGCGGAGGACATGCTTTTGAAGTCTGCACACAGTTAGGCGATACGGGGAGATTGATAGGTATAGACCAGGATGCTGACGCCATTGCGGCGGCAGGAAAACGCCTGGAAGGCTTCGGGGAGAAGGTCACGATGATCCGGAGCAATTATCGTGATATGAAGCCAGAGCTCCATAAGCTGGGCATTGACAGTGTGGACGGCATTACACTGGACCTGGGAGTTTCGTCTTATCAGCTGGATACGGCTGACAGGGGATTCTCCTACCGCATGGATGCACCGCTTGATATGCGGATGGATCAGAGGCAGAAAATGACCGCGAAAGATATTGTCAATGGATACAGCGAGACGGAACTTTTTCGTGTAATCCGCGACTACGGGGAAGACAGATTTGCAAAAAACATTGCAAAACACATAGTGATGGAGAGAGAAAAAGCTCCGATTGAAACGACAGGACAGCTGAATGAGATTATACGGCATGCCATACCGATGAAGATTCAGAAAACTTCCGGCCATCCGTCAAAACGGACGTTTCAGGCTATAAGGATCGAACTGAATCACGAACTTGAGGTGCTCAGGGATTCGCTGGATGAGATGATCGACATGCTTCGTCCGGGAGGAAGAATCTGTGTGATAACCTTTCATTCGCTGGAAGACCGGATTGTAAAAAGCGCGTTCCGCAGAAATGAAAATCCGTGCACCTGTCCAAGTCATTTTCCGGTTTGTGTCTGTGGGAAAGTATCAAAAGGGAAAGTGATTACACGGAAGCCGATTCTTCCCTCAGCGGAAGAACTGGAATCCAACAGCCGTTCCAAAAGCGCAAAACTGCGTATTTTCGAACGGGCCGGTGAAACAACGTAAAGGGAGTATTTGAAACATAATCCACACATGCGGTCACTGTGACATCAGATGACCTGCAGGTGAATTTGCAGGGGTCAGATGATGCTGCAGTGACCATATGGCGGATGCCATACAGCGAAGGGCGCAGCCCTGAGCCGGAGCATGTGTGAGAATGCGGACAGACTACTGTGTCCCGCCGGGAAGGGGAGAGCCCGAAGGGACCATATAAAACAGGAAAGGAGCTTTTGCAGATATGGCATCAGGCAGATACAGCAGAAACAGACAGCATAATATGGCAGGCGCAGGCCGGGAAAGATTCTATGTGTACGGCAATGCAGTGCGCAAGGCTGAGGCAGTTCCGCAGAGACGGCCGGAAGCACGCCCGGCACAGCCGAAAAGAATGAGCCGGCAGGTGAGAAAGAACCGTAACCGTGCTATGAGCATCAGTCCTGCTTACGCGGTATTCCTTGCAGCGGCAGCCGTCTGTGCAGTTCTGCTCTGCATGATGTATCTGAAGCTCCAGTCCGATGTAATGGATCGTTCCGAAAATGTTACAGCGCTTCAGGCAGAACTTGCGGACTTGACAGAAGCAAATGATACGGCATATAATGCAGCTGCAGATTCTGTGAATCTGAAAGAGATTAAAGACAGGGCGATGAATGACATGGGAATGGTATATGCGTCAGAAGGCACTGTAATTGAATATGACAGCCCGACAGGCAGTTATGTGAAACAGTACAGCGACATTCCGGAAGATGGCATTCTTGCGCAGTCGAAGGATGTATCAGAATAGGAATTTTGAAATATGGCTGAAAGAAGAAAAAAAAGAAAAAACAGGTTTGAGTTTTTAACGAAAAAATTTCCAATCAGGATGCAACGGAAGCTGGTAATGCTATTTATGGCAGTTATACTGGCTTTTGTTGTTCTTGTCGGCAGAATTACCTGGATTAACGTTACCAGAGGAAACAGTTATACCAGGATTGTTCTGGACCAGCAGAACTACAACAGCCGGGTTATTGCTTATAAACGGGGCGACATTGTAGACAGAAACGGCACCAGGCTGGCGACCAGCGAGAGAGTCTATAATGTGATTCTTGATGTAAAAGTGATGACGGACAAAGATGAATATATTGAGCCAACCAAAAAAGTTCTGGAGGAGTGCTTTGGAATTGATGGAAGCACGGTTGATGCTCTGATTGAGGAAAAACCGGACAGCCAGTATGAAATCCTGGCACAGGGGGTCGACTATGAGACGGCTCAGAAATTTAATGCCATTGACGATGATGATGAAAATTACCCGAATGTTCAGGGCGTATGGCTGGAAGAGGATTTTGAAAGGACATATCCTTATGGAAATCTGGCCAGTGACGTGATCGGCTTTACTTATTCAGGAAATGCGGGAGCTACCGGCATTGAAAGCGCGTATAACAGCGTGCTCAATGGTACAGATGGAAGAGAATACGGCTATTTTGATTCTGAATCTTCGATGGAGCGTACGGTAAAAGCCGCAAAGGACGGAAATACTGTTGTGTCTACAATTGACGTTACTCTGCAGGGGATTGTGGAAGAATGCATCCAGAAGTTTAACGATGAGCTGGCGGAAGACGGAGAACTGGGAAGCAAAAATACTGCGGTTATCATTATGGATCCGAATACCGGGGAAATCCTTGCGGAGGCTTCCTATCCCGGATATGATCTGAATGATCCCTGGGATCTTTCCTCAATTTACACAGAAAAAGAAATTGCCGGAATGAATGAAGAGGAGAGGCTTGATGCGCTTAACAGCATGTGGCGCAATTTCTGTGTAAGTGACGCTTATGAACCCGGTTCTACAATTAAACCGTTTACTGTGGCCGCGGGCCTGGAGACCGGAACTCTCACTGGTGATGAAGAGTATTACTGCGAAGGCTCCCTCAAAGTGGCAGACTATACGATCCGCTGCAGCAGGCATGAAGGCCATGGAGCCGAGACAACGCAGGACGCGCTTGCATACTCCTGCAATGTTGCACTTATGGAAATGGCTGAAAAAATCGGAGCGGATAATTTCAGCCGGTATCAGCATATTTTCGGATTCGGCGAATATACCGGCATAGATCTTCCGGGAGAAGCCGCGACAGAAGCTCTTCTCTACACCGCGGATAATATGGGAGAGGTGGAGCTGGCAACCAATTCCTTCGGACAGGGATTCAATGTAACTATGACACAGATGGCTGCTGCATTTTCTTCTCTGATTAATGGGGGATACTACTATGAGCCTCATGTGGTAAAACAGATTCAGGATGAAAGCGGCAATGTTATTGAGACGAAAGATCCTGTTCTGCTGCGCAAGACGATTTCCGCAGAGACATCGGAACAGCTGAAAGAGTATCTGGGCGCTGTAATGGACTATGGAACAGGAAAAGGAGCCCAGGTTGAAGGTTATGATATCGGCGCGAAAACAGGAACGGCTGAGAAGCTGCCCAGGGGAAACGGGAAGTACCTTTTATCCTATATGGGCTTTGCTCCCCAGAACAATCCTGAAGTCCTTATTTATGTAGTGGTTGATGAACCGAATACCGCTGCTCAGGATGACAGCTCCCTGGTTCGGAAACTGGCAAAAAGTATTATGGAGGAAGCCTTTCCTTATCTGGGGATCACTACGATCGAAGAGAGTGAAGCAGAGGCGGCTGAAGCTGCCGCTGCACAAAGCGGAATTTCTGATGATGAAGAATATACCGATTACAATCAGGATTACGAGGATACTTATGACAAGCCGGACGGAGAGTATATAGATGAAAATTACAGTCCGGATCTGGATGACTGGACAGGCGGAGACTGAGCAGATCTTTCTTTTTTTGGAATAACCCTGCAGAAGATGTAATAAGCTGTAACAACATCTTTTGCAGGGTTGTTTTTTTATGAAAAATAAAACATATAATAAGAAAAAGATGCTTATCGTATTTCTCTGTGCTGCTGTGATGATTTTCGGTCTGATCGGACGCCTTATTTATCTGATGGTATTTGACGCGGAATATTATCAGGAGCTGGCGGAAGATCTGCATGAGAGAGAACGGGAGATCAAGGCCGCCAGAGGAGAGATCGTGGACAGGAACGGAGTGGTTCTTGCGACCAACAGAACTGTCTGTACGATTTCCGTTATCCACAGTCAGATAGAGGATCCGGAGATGGTGATCCGTATTCTCGCGGAAGAGCTGGAGATGGAAGAATCTGATGTAAGAGAACGTGTGGAAAAAGTATCCTCTATGGAAAAAATCAAAACAAATGTGGAGAAAGAGACCGGGGACAGAATCCGGGAGTATGATCTGGCCGGTGTGAAGGTGGACGAGGATTATAAAAGATATTATCCTTATGATGATCTGGCCTCGAAGGTGCTGGGATTTACAGGAGGAGACAATCAGGGGATTATCGGCCTGGAAGTGAAGTATGAAGAGTATCTGAAGGGTACAAACGGAACCATTCTGACTGTTACTGATGCAAGGGGAATTGAACTGGAAGGGGTTGCGGAGGACCGGATTGAGCCGGTGGCCGGAGAAACGCTGAAGATCAGTCTGGATTATAATATTCAGGAATACTGTGAGCAGGCGGCCTTAAAGGTCATGGAAGAAAAGCAGGCCGACAGTGTATCAATTCTGCTTATGAATCCGCAAAACGGTGAGATCTATGCCATGGTAAATGTGCCTGAATTTAATCTCAACGAGCCGTTTGAATTAAATACCGGAGAGGGAGACTCTCTTTCCGACGAAGAACTTCAGGATGCACTGAACCAGATGTGGAGAAACGGATGTATCAATGATACCTACGAACCGGGCTCGACTTTTAAAATTATTACTTCCGCGGCATGTCTGGAGGAAGGCGTGGTGAGTCTGGATGATACGTTTGTATGTCCCGGATATCGGATTGTGGAAGACCGGAAGATCCGATGTCATAAGGTGGGCGGACATGGAACGGAAACCTTCGTGGAAGGAATACAGAATTCCTGCAATCCGGTATTTATGGATATCGGCCTCCGCCTGGGAAGTGACCGTTTTTATGACTATTTTGAGCAGTTCGGTCTTCTGAAACTGACGGGAGTAGATCTTCCGGGTGAAGCCGGAACAATTATGCACAAAAGGGAGGATATCGGAACAGTAGAGCTTGCCACAATGACTTTTGGGCAGTCCTTCCAGATCACGCCGATTCAGCTCGCGACAACAGTCAGTTCCATTGTGAACGGAGGGAACCGGATTACGCCTCACCTGGGAATCGCGGTTCAGGACGCGGAGGGCAACGTAATCGAAGAGTTCCGGTATGAGACAGAAACAGGTATCGTCTCGGCAGAGACTTCCGAGACGATGCAGATGCTGCTTGAGGGAGTTGTGGCCAACGGTTCCGGGAAAAACGCGTATATTGAAGGATATTCCATCGGCGGAAAAACCGCTACATCTCAGACGCTGCCCAGAAGCGCCAATAAATATATTTCGTCTTTTATCGGATTTGCCCCTGCGGATGATCCCCGGATTCTGGGTATGGTTGTGATTCACGATCCCCAGGGGATCTATTATGGAGGGACGATAGCGGCTCCCGTTCTGAGAGATATTTACGATAACATCCTTCCCTACAGCTTTGACAGGTAAAAATAATTCGCACTAAATCTATTGAAAATACACAGCTTCACTGCGAAAATAGAATTATCACAAAAAATTTTTTCGCGGTGAGGCTGAAATGGGAAGAAAAGAACAGAGAATACA
>DXIU01000107.1 GCA_019112765.1 Candidatus Mediterraneibacter norwichensis
AGCCGCCATCCGAAAGGCGCATCCCGCTGTCCGTATTCCGCCATTTTCTGTTCTTATCCAATCAGCACTGCCGCCGATAATTTCAACTACAATCAGGAAAACGAAGACAGAACTTTTTCGGCTGCGGCTGAATGTTTATCCGGTTTCCGCTTTTCAAACAGAAAATGCATCCGTTTTCAAACATCAGTATAGAATACAGTTTCCGTATCAGCCGATAAAGTTCTGTCTTCTTTTCTTCTTTGAATTTGAAATTGTGAACGGAGAAAGCGCAGCCGGGGAGTCCGGGTATGGTGATGGAGAGCCGTAAAGCGGCGCCGGCACTTAGAGCGCGTCTTTTGCGCTCTTATGTACCGCTGCGCCGCGATCCGAGCGAAAGCGTGCTCTCCGGCGCGATACCCGGACTCCCCGGCGGAAACTTTCTCCACCCACAAATTCAAATCTATTTTTCCTTGTGAAAATCTCCCGCACACTATATAATGTATAATATTTTGAGAAAGGTAGGAATTATCTATGAAATTAGGTTCACATGTCAGTATGAGCGGCAAAGATATGCTCCTGGGATCGGCAAAGGAAGCGGTATCCTACGGCGCTGATACATTTATGTTTTATACCGGAGCCCCCCAGAATACGCGCCGCAGGGATATCAGCGAACTGAATATCGGCCCTGCCTGGGAATATATGAAAGAACACGGAATTGATCAGATTATTGTGCACGCGCCGTATATTATCAACCTCGGCAACACAGTAAAACCGGAGACTTTCTCTCTTGCCACAGAATTTCTGTCCAAAGAGATTGAACGGACACAGGCCTGCAGGAGCCAAATCCTTATCCTCCATCCAGGGGCCCATGTGGGAGCAGGCGCAGAGGCCGGAACCGCCCAGATCATCAAAGGACTGAACGAGGTGCTCGGCGCGGACACCGGCTGTTTTATCGCCCTGGAAACCATGGCCGGGAAAGGATCCGAGATCGGGCGCTCTTTCGAAGAACTTGCGCGTATTTATGACGGGGTGAAATATAACAGCAAACTCAGAGTCTGCTTTGATACCTGTCACACCAGTGACAGCGGATACGATATTATCCATCATTTTGACGATGTGATGGACGAATTCGACCGGATTCTGGGAAAGGAGCAGATCGCTGTTTTTCATATCAATGACAGTAAGAATAAGCCCGGGGCGCAGAAGGACCGGCACGAGAATACCGGATTCGGACATATCGGTTTTGACGCTCTGAATTATATTGTACATCATCCGGATTTCCAGGATATCCCCAAAATTCTGGAATCTCCTTATGTGCCGTCTCCGACTTTGCCAAAGAAATCCTATGCTCCTTATAAATATGAAATTGACATGCTCAGAAAAGGGGTATTCAATCCTCATATGAAGGAAGATATCATCCGGGATAATGAACATATATAAGCCGGATATGCAGATTACTGCCGTTTATGCTTGACAGACTTACGCTTTCATTATATTATTGTATTATATATATAGTACAGTTTTAATTTTGATAGAAAGAAGTGATTCAATGCCTTGGGATCTGGATAATGAACGCCCTATTTACCTGCAGCTGATGGAGCGCATCCAGCAGGACATTGTCTCCGGCGTTTACAAACCCGGAGATAAGATTCCCTCCGTCCGGGATCTGGCCCTGGATGCGGCCGTCAATCCAAATACGATGCAGAAAGCTCTCTCGGAACTGGAGCGCAGCGGACTTTTGTACTCGCAGAGGACAAGCGGACGCTTTATTACGGAAGACACGGAAATGCTCAAAAATCTGAAACGGGACCTTGCAGCAGAGCATATCCGGAATTTTTTCCAGAAAATGCGCCAGCTCGGATTCAGTGATGAAGAGACTCTGAAAATTATACAGGAAACGATTAAGGGGGAAAACCATGAATTCAATACTTGAATGTCAGAGACTGACAAAACGCTACGGGAATTATTTTGCCCTTTCAGACCTGACGCTTACACTGGAACGGGGACAGATTGTAGGACTGCTGGGGCCGAACGGGAGCGGCAAAACTACCCTTATTAAACTGATCAACGGACTGCTTGTGCCATCAGACGGCCATCTTGCCGTAAACGGATGCGCTCCGGGTGTAGAGACAAAAAAAATCATCTCCTACCTGCCCGACCAGGACTGCCTTGGAAATCAGATGCGTGTAAAGGACGCGCTTAAACTTTATGTGGATTTTTACAAAGATTTCAGTCTGGAGCGTGCGGAAAACATGCTTGATGTCCTGGAAATCGACCGGCATTCCAGATTCAGCGCCCTGTCGAAGGGAACAAAAGAGAAGGTGCAGCTGATTCTTGTTATGAGCCGGGACGCGCAGCTCTATGTGCTGGATGAGCCCATCGGAGGAGTGGATCCCGCCGCAAGAGACTACATTCTCCAGACAATTCTGACAAATTATAACGAAAACGCCACAGTACTCATTTCCACACATCTTATTTCAGATATTGAAAGTGTGCTGGACCACGTACTGTTTCTCAAAGCGGGGCACCTGGTGCTGAATGAATCTGTGGATGAAATACGGACAAAATACGGGAAATCCGTTGACAGCTTATTCCGGGAGGTGTTCAGATGTTAAGAAAACTTGTAAAATACGACTTGAAATACTCCTTCAAACTCTTTCTGATGGTACATGGCATTTACCTGCTTATCTGTATTCTTCTGCGGCTTCTGGTCATGAATCAGCTTGACTTCAGCAAACCGGAAGAAGTGCTTGTGCCTCCCATAACGCTGATCCTTATTCTTGAAATATTTCTGTTATCGGCAGTATCATTGACAACCAGCCTGCTGATCGCGCTCCGGTTTTACCGGAATCTGTTCAGCAGGGAAGGCTATCTGACCTGGACGCTTCCGGCCTCTTCAAGCGAACACCTGCTGGCCAAATTCTGTTCCGGCTACCTTATTGCCGCAGCGGATATCGCTTTTATCGCAGCCGGCATTCTGATTCTTGCAACAGGATCCAATGTAGCAGAAGCCTACCGGCAGATTGCTCCGGATATAAATGATGCTCTGGGGACATCACTGAGCGTTTACGCAACGAGGCTTTTCCTGTTTTCTCTGCTGTTTACCTTCACTACTGTGATACAGATCTATTTCTGTATCGCTCTGGGACAGCTTTTTCAGGGACACAGAGTGCTGTTTGCCATCGCTTTTTATTTTCTCACAGGGCTTATTGTACAAGTTCTGACTACTGTACTTGCGCTTGCCTCCGGATTTTTTTCAGACCAGGCGGCCTGCCTGGCCTCCGGATTCAGTATGGGAGCTGCCATGGACAGTATCTATCTGATGACCGGAGCTCTTTCGATTGTTCTGGCCGCTGCCGAGTATATTGCCGCACATTATATTATGAAGCGGAAAATCAATCTGATCTGACCAGAATTCCGGCGAAAAGAAACGGGCAGCTGTAAGAAATACAGATCTTACAGCTGCCCGTTTTTATCCCTTTTCCCTTTTCGGGACCTTTTCCGCAAAACAATAATCCCGGGAATACGCCGTAAACTCCGGATCCACAGCGCATTCCCGGGATATGTTATAAGCGTCTGAGCGGAGTCGAACCGCCGCACATGCCTCCGGAGGGCATTGCTCTATCCACTGAGCTACAGACGCATTCCGGCTGTCTGAAGGAATATTTTGTATTCCCTCTTTAACAGCCTTAATTATCCTAGCATAATTTCCGGAAAATGTAAAGATTTATTTTCCTCTTCTCTTTTTCCGTCTGAACATTACTTTTATTCCTATGGCAGCGGCTCCTGCCGAAGCAGACGATGCGGCCAGCAGTATCTTTCGTCCCATATCCGGCAGTTCGTCGCCTGTTTTTACTGCTTCTTCTGTACGTCTGCGCACTTCCACCATCTGGCCTTTATCCTCAGGGTCAGCGTGGGAGGAAAGGAGGAGGTCCCCCTGATACAGATATTCATATATGACAAGTTGTCTTTCCGGAAGATCCTGTGAATCCACAGTAAATTCCATTTCCACCGCGTTCTCAGACTCCCGGGGAGTAAATACAAGTTCCGCCTTCACAGGTTTCCCGTCAACCAGGAGCTCTTCTCCTGTTTCCGCGTCCATGACAGCGCCTTTCAGCGTATATTTCTGCCCTTTATTCAGATATTCCAGTTCCACGGTATCTGTAATTACCGACTCATCCCCCGCTTCCGTCCACTTTGCGCCGCTCTTCTTCCAGACCGCCTCCGTATCCGCAATCCGGGATCTGTTATTTTCGATCATGACTTCCACGCCTTTCTCCTCTCTGTATTCGACCTGTACCTCATAAGGAGCTTCCGGCAGCATATATCCGGGTGCCTGTTCTGTCTCAACGATCTCATACGTTCCAGGGAAAAGCTCTTCCGACCAGGCGCAGCCGTCCGGACCGGTGATTATCGTTCCGGCTTTTTCCCCCGCCTTCAGACGCACAGTGCCCTCAGGCGTTGTAATATCTTCTTTTGCAAAAATGTCAAAATGTACCCCTTCTATTCCCAGGCCTGTTCCGGCATCTGTTTTCTGCACCAGGATTTTCTCCCGGGCAGGCTCATCTTCAAATTCTGCTACAAAAGGCTCCTCCCAGTCATGCCCCTCTGTAATCCGGAATTCCAGAAGATTTTCATTTAACAGGTATCCTCCCGGCGCAGCTGTCTCGCGGAAATAATATGTGCCTGCCGGCAGTTTTTCCGGCAGTATGAAACCGCCGCTCTCATCTGTAACAAATGTACGGCATACAGTTTCTGAAGGATAATGTACGGTCATCGTCAGAGGATTTTTCTCTTCATCCAGCAGTTCAAATTCTGCTCCGGCCACGGGAATAATATTTCCTGTTGTGCTGTCCTTTTTTATCAGTCTGACAGGAGAAAATATCTGCTTATTTTCAAGAATGTAATACAAAATTTCACCATCCTCATCTATCGTTACTTTGAAATCATCTGCAGGTGTAAAGCCTTCCGGCGCATTTTCCTCGCATATGACATAAGTATCATAGACAAGCCCGCCCTGATCCGCTTCCGTATCCTGCATGGTGGATGCATACCCGTTTTCATCTGTCTCAATCACCATGGTCTCTCCCGTAGTTTCTGAAGTCACAGAAAAACGGATGCCTGACAGAGGGACTTTCTGTTCCTGCTCTGAATCTGCAGCTTCCTGAAATTTTACGATTTGTATATGGCCTCTGATCACATGATCCTCAAACCGCGGAATCTGAAACAGTGTATCCGTCTGACTGCTTCCGGATGCAGTCACCTGACTTACGATAACTTCATCATTGATAAGATATCCCTCCGGTGCTTTCGTCTCTTCAAAAGTAACCGTTCCCAGCGGAAACACATTTTCCCCGGATTCCGTCTGATAGAAGGAATCTCCGCCTGTTTTTGCCGCGTCAGAGAGGATCACTCTCCCTTTCTCATCTGACTTAAGCTTCCAGGTCCGTGCGGCCCGGATCCCTTTTTCTGCAGGATCTCCGTCATAGTATCCGGGATAGAAACGAACGGTAAATCCGGCATCTGCAAGAACCGCGCCGCCCTGGCCCGCCGCTTCTTGGGTATCTGCATCGATTTTCTGAAGGATAAGTTCTGCCGGATAGTAATATGGTTCATCTGTGCAGGAATAAGTACTCACCGCATTTTCTTTTACCGTAATCCTTTTCCTGTCCGGATTCAGAGTAAAGCCTTCCGGACTCTCCAGCTCCCTGATTTCATAGCTTCCGATCCGCACATTATCCGCTCTGCCATATCCGTCTGCATCCGTGACAATACGGCAGACGGGAGTGTCCTTTCCTTCTTCAAAGAGACCGAACACTGCCCCTTCCAGAGAATAACAGGCATTGTTTTCTGTCCATTCCGGCTGCTGTGATTTTTTATATATTTCCACAGATCCTGTCAGGTTTTTCCCTGTGCCGCCGATGGCCTGCTGATTTCCGCTTGTTTTAAATATAAAGGCATTAAAATATTCCGGCGGATCCGGAAGGTTACGGATTTTTTCCGCCTTCTGTTTCAGCGCCTCTGCCTGTCCGGCGGATACTCCGGTGAATGCCTCATCATTTTCCAGGTAAAAATAAGCGGCAATACAGTGGCTCATACAGTACTCGTCAGTTTTCACCATTTCCCCCGAAAAGCCGAAATATCCATATTTTTCAACATAGATTTCATATCCCGGGCCTCCGTATATGTAGTAAAGAGCCTTCCTCAGATCTCCTCCTTCCAGCCGCTGCGCCTCATACCTGCCGGATGCAGGCCAGGGTTTCAGCGGTTCCAGGCAGTAGGCTGTCTGCCCGTCTGCCGTGTAAGACCGGGTATGATAACTGCCGTAGAGCAGTTCCTCGCCGATATCAAGATTTACGGTTATTGTTTTTTCTTTTGCCTGAACAGGCGGCATACCGGACGCGGCTTCAGGAAGCAGAAACATCATAACCATGGCCAGAAGGGAAATAAAAAATCTGTTTGTCCGGATTTTCATTTACTCTCCCTCCTTTCCCCGCGCCGTGCCGAACTGGAGCGTATCGGTACGGCGGTCATAGAAATATGCCGTATCACTCAGTACTTCTTCAGCTGCCACCTGAGTCTCGTTAATCTCCT
>DXIU01000108.1 GCA_019112765.1 Candidatus Mediterraneibacter norwichensis
ATTTTTCTTAACTCATGGAACGGAATCAGAATTCCCTGTCCCCCTCTTCTGAATACGTCCTTCAAACACTTTCTTGTCTTCTGATTTTCTATTTGCTGTCCGGAAGTTCCCTTCGACAAATCCGAATCTACCAGCTCCGGAAGAATACGTTGTCTCCAATAACCACGCCGTCTCTGTCTGTATATGGCGCGTACAGGAAGAAGTAGCAGTCTGCAACCGAGGCAAGCCGCTTGCCGTTGACAGCATCCCGGGTTACTTCCAGTGCCAGGCTGGTAGGACCGCGGTTGAGTGCTGATTCAAGACGTCCTGTCCATACCGGCTCAAACTGTCCTTTTGCATAGATAACACCCCGGATTGTGTTCGGGAACCGTGGATCTTCCACACGGTTCATGATTACCGTTGCTACGGCGAGCATGGCGTTGTATTCATGGTGTGCCTCGCAGTCCAGGAGAGCTGCCATCAGAGTAACTTCATCAACAGAAGCATCAATTGCGCCTGTATTTGTAGTGCCGCCGGATGCGGACGAGCCGGATGAGCCGGAAGCGGAAGTTTCACGGGCAGCTTCTTCTGCTGCCAGGCGCCGTGCCTCTTCTTCTTTTGCCTGTTCAAGCTTTGCGTTTACTTCCTCAAGATCCGTGGAGGTCTCGTCAGCCTTTGCCTGAAGCTCGGTTTTTTTCTCCTCCAGTTCAGCCTGCAGATCTACCATTGAAGCCTGCTGCTCTTCCAGAGCAGTTTTCTGATCCGCGATTTCCTGGTGGACATTCTCGAGCTCATTCAGCGCGTTTCTGTCATATTCACTGAGGTGTTCAATGAAATCCGCTTTATTCAGGAAATCTGTCATGTTTTCGGCAGAGAAAAGCATCTCAAGCAGTGATGCATTGCCGTTTTCATACATATACTTAATGCGGGTTTTCATATCCTCGTATTGCTGCTGCTCATTTGCCTCGGCTTCAGCAAGAGCATCAGAGGTACGTCCGATTTCACCCTGGAGTATCTCGATCTGCATCTCGGCGGTAGTAATTTCGTCATTCAGATCAAGAATATCCTGATTGATACCCGCAAGTTCATTTTCAAGGGCCGAGGTCTGGTTCTCCAGGCTTTCGATATCTTCATCCGCCAGAGCGGGAAGAGCGGAAAGCGTGACTGCGACGGAACAAAACAGAGCCAGGCCTGTCTGGAGCCATCGTTTTTTACTGATATCCATAATCTCAAATCCTTTCATATAGCAATTATCAGATCACATTTTGCCGGGACACCGGTAAAATGTAATATTACCAGTTGCCGATTATCTATTATACTATAAATTGCGTTATTAATCAAACTCTGTTACAATGGAAGAAAAAAATTATGAAATATAGACAAACATTTTTTCGCGCCCGGCAATTTGCAGGAAAAAACGCCGTAATGGCCGGGACAGATACTGTGCTATATACTGGAAGAAAAAAGAAAGGAAGGAAAAAGTGAAGCGAAAGATAAAAATGGTGGGGCTTGATCTTGACGGCACGCTTTTAAATGATAAAAAAGAACTTCTTCCATATACGAAAGATGTGCTCAGGCGGGCTGTGGATCAGGGGATTATCGTTCTGGTCGCGACCGGGCGGCCCTGGCTGGGAGTGCCGGAGGAGCTGAGAAACTTTCCGGGGATGAGATATGCGCTTACTTCCAACGGAGCCAGGATCATAGACCGGGACGAGAACCGGGTGATCGAAGAAAAACTTCTCTCGCCGGAGCTGGCCCGGAAAGCATTGGAAATATGCGAAAAATATGATACCTTACAGGAAGTATATTTTGACGGACAGGGGTATGCCCAGGCGGATAAGATGCTTCATGTGGAAAAATATCATAAGAATCCGAATATGTGGGAATATATTCGGACGACAAGGATTCCGGTTGAGGATATTTTCGCTCTGGTGGAGAAGGAAAACCGGGGAATGGATAAAACCCAGGCTCTTTTTGCCGATATGGATGAACGGGCGAAGGCATGGAAAGAACTGGAAGACGTGGAGGGCCTGGAGCTTGTCGGATCTCTGAAATACAATATAGAGATAAATGCCCGGGGAGTGAACAAAGGCACCGGACTGGTAAACCTGGGAAGAATTCTGGGGATACGCAGGGAAGAGATCATGGCCTGTGGAGACGGAGATAATGATACGGCGATGATGAGAGAAGCCGGATTCGGAGTTGCTATGGAAAATGCGGAAGAACAGGTAAAGCAGGCCGCAGACTACATAACATCCTGCAACGAAGACGAAGGCGCGGCAAAAGCCATTGAGAAGTTTGTTCTGAACCAGTAGTTGACTCTGTGTATTTTGATAGTAGGAGGAAGAAGAGATGTTAGACATATTAAAGGTGATAATTTTCGGTATTGTGGAAGGTATTACGGAGTGGCTGCCGATCAGCAGTACCGGGCACCTGATTTTACTGGAGGAGCTGTTAAAACTCAGCCAGGGGGATGCCTTTTTTGAAATGTTCCAGGTAGTGATCCAGCTGGGCGCGGTTCTGGCGGTGGTTGTGATTTATTTCCATAAGCTGAATCCGTTCTCGCCGAAGAAAACAAAGAACCAGAAGATGATGACCTGGCAGATATGGATTAAGGTTCTGATCGGCTGTGTTCCGGCAGGAATTGTAGGTCTGTTTTTTGATGATCTGATAGACAAATGGCTGTATCACTGGTACATAGTGGCGATCATGCTGATCGTATATGGTATTCTTTTTATCGTAGTGGAGAATTACCAGAAAGGCAGAAAACCGAAGGTGACAAAAATGTCCCAGCTGACGGTTCCCATGATTCTGATTATCGGCGTATTTCAGATGCTGGCGCTGATCCCGGGAACCTCCCGCTCCGGCGCTACGATTGTGGGGGCGCTGATGATCGGCGTGTCAAGGGGCCTTGCGGCGGAATATACATTTTTCCTTGCGATTCCGGTCATGTTCGGGGCCAGTCTTGTTAAGCTTGTAAAATTCGGATTTGATTTTACAGTTATGCAGGCGGTGCTTCTGGTACTGGGGATGGCGGTATCCTTTGCGGTATCCATTCTGGCGATTAAATTCCTGCTTGGTTATATCAGGAAAAATGATTTTAAAGTGTTCGGCTATTACAGAATTGTACTGGGTATTGTGGTTCTGCTCTATTTCGGAATTATGTCTCTGCTCTGATGCCGGAGTAAGACAGAGGCGGATGCGGGATTTCCGGATAAATATCTAAAAACAGTACGTTTTGGGGAAATGGGCTTGTTTTTTGCCGGAAACGTGTTAGAATTATGAGGATAATCTGTATGATTATGCAACCTGAAAGTATATGGAGGATAAAATCATGAAAAAGTTTTTAGCAGTATTTCTCTCTGCGGCGCTTGTTGCAGGTCTGGCAGCGGGCTGCGGAAGTGACAGCGATGACGCGGGAAGCGGCGCGAAGACAGCAAAGGTAATTGATGTGGATCTTACCAGCGAAGAGTATGCATTCGGCGTAGATAAGACTCAGCCGGAACTCCTTGATGAGGTGAATGCGTTTATTCAGAAGATTAAGGATGACGGAACGCTCGACGAGATCTTCGATAAATATTTCGGAGGCGGAGAGCCCACACCGGTACAGTCCGCTGAGCTGGATGAGTCCAAGGATCAGCTCGTGGTAGCGACAAACGCGGCGTTCGAGCCTTTTGAATACATGCAGGGCGACAGCTACGTGGGCGTTGATATGGAGATTGCGGCACTGCTTGCCGAAGAACTGGGGCAGGAGCTGGTAATCCAGAACATGGATTTTGACGCGGTATGTCTGTCAGTGGGACAGCAGAAATGTGATATCGCGATGGCAGGGCTGACTGTCAGTGAGGACAGAAAAGAGTATGTGACATTTACAGATACCTATTATCAGGCGTCTCAGCGGCTGATTGTGCCGAGCAGCAATACAGAATTTGACGATATGACAGACGCGGAGTCTATCGCGGCCGCGCTGGGCGAGCTGGATTCTTCTGTAAAGATCGGAGTACAGCAGGGAACAACCGGACAGAGCTATGTGCAGGGCAGCGAGGATCTGGGATTCCCGGGACTGAATGCTACATGCCAGTCATATAAGAGCGGATCTCTTGCGGTGCAGGATATGCTTAATGGAAACATTGACTATGTGATTATAGACGCGGCTCCGGCAGAAGCAATCACAGAAGCAATCAACGAGATGCAGTAAATAATAAACACAGGACTGAAGTCAGGAAGGAAAATACAGGCATCAGAAGCGTCCGGCGCGGGTGCAGGCATTTTCCTTCTTTTGAGAAGGGAAGACAATGGGTAATTTTAGTCAGAAGGTAGATAAATTTTTAGAGATCTTCATAGAACAGAACGGCTATGTAAGAGTGGTGGAAGGTCTGAAAAACACGATTCTTATCGCGGTGATCGGCCTGATTATCGGTATACTGATCGGTACGCTGATCGCGACATTCCGGGTGATTCCAAAATACAGACTGCTTCCGAGAGTGCTGAACAGCATCTGCAGCTTATATGTGAATCTTTTCAGAGGAACACCGATGGTAGTGCAGCTGCTTGTATTCTATTATGTACTGCTTCCGATTATCGGATGGAATATGACGGGAGTGCAGGTGTCCATGCTTGTGTTCGGACTCAACAGCGGCGCCTACATATCGGAAATAATGCGAAGCGGCATTCAGTCTGTCGATCCCGGCCAGATGGAAGCGGGACGGGCAGTCGGACTGAGTTTTGGGGCAAGTATGACAAAGATTGTGATTCCCCAGGCAGTAAAAAATATTCTGCCTACTCTGGGAAATGAGTTTATTTCCCTGGTCAAGGAGACATCGGTAGTCAGCTTTGTCGGAGCAGCAGATCTTTACGTGGCGTTTAACTATATCGGTACAAATAACTATGAGTTCATGGTTCCGTATCTGGTGATGGCCCTGATCTACATAGGTATCGTATTTTTGATTACCCTGCTTATCAGATTATTGGAAAGGAGCCTGAGGAAGAGTGATAGACGTAATTAATCTTAGGAAAAACTTTGGGGGCCTTGAGGTCCTGAAAGGAATCAATATCACCATCAACAAAGGCGATATCGTTGCGGTGCTCGGCCCTTCCGGTTCCGGAAAGAGTACATTTCTCAGGTGCCTGAACTGTATGGATGATCCTACATCGGGAAGCATTATTTTCAAGGGCGTAGATATAGCCGATATGAAGGTTGACATCAATCTGCACCGCCGCCATATGGGAATGGTGTTTCAGCATTTTAATCTGTTTAACAATAAAACAGTGCTTCAGAACGTAATGATGGCGCCGGCCTATCTGAGGTGCCAGGATCTGAAAAAGGCAAAGCGGAAAAACAGAATAACCCGTTTGAAAAATGTGTTCCGCAGCAAAAAGGAAGACCTGATACCTATTACTGAGACAAAAGAGAAAATCAGGAGCGAGGCAAAAGAGCAGGCCCTTTCCCTGTTAAAGCGAATCGGACTGGATGACAAAGCGGATGTCTATCCCTCCACCCTTTCCGGCGGACAGAAGCAGAGAGTGGCAATCATCCGTTCTCTGGCCATGAATCCGGATGTGATTCTTTTTGACGAGCCTACGTCAGCTCTGGATCCGGAGATGGTAGGCGAGGTGCTGGATCTGATGAAAAAGCTGGCAAAGGAAGGCATGACCATGGTGGTTGTCACACATGAGATGGGATTTGCCAGAGAAGTTGCCAACAGAGTACTGTTCATGGACGGCGGACAGATTCTGGAGGAGGCGCCTCCGGAGGAGTTCTTCCAGCATCCGAAAGATCCGCGTCTGAAAGAATTCCTTTCGAAAATCTTATAGTAAACTGCTGTAAAATACAGATGATAAGACCGGGCTGTACAAAGGCCTGGTCTTTTCAGATATCAGAAAGAAGAAAACCGCCCGGGAGAAGGCGGAGGAGAGCAGGAATAAAATTATGAAATATGAACGGATAGAGAAGGCTGTTTTTCTGGAGCGGCCGAACCGGTTTATTGCGTATGCCATGATCAATGGAAAGAAAGAGACGATTCATGTAAAAAATACAGGGCGCTGTGCGGAACTGCTGATTCCCGGAGCAGTAATCTATGTGCAGGAAAGCGGAAACCCCGCGCGGAAAACCAAATGGGATCTGATTGCGGTGGAAAAGGGGGAACGGCTCATCAATATGGATTCCCAGATCCCGAACCAGGTGGTAAGAGAATGGATCGAACAGGGGAATTTCGCGCCGGATGTGACCCTGATCAGGCCGGAGACTGTCTACGGTTCCTCCCGGTTCGACCTGTATGTGGAAGCGGGAGACAGAAAGATATTCATAGAAGTCAAAGGAGTGACGCTGGAAGAAGACGGAGTCTGCCGGTTCCCGGACGCGCCCAGCGACCGGGCGGTCAAGCATCTGGAAGAATTGATCCGTGCCGGGAAAGAAGGATATGAGACCTGTGTATTTTTTGTCATTCAGATGAAGGATGTCCGGTATTTTACACCCAACACGGATACCCATCCTGCTTTTGCGGAAACGCTCGTTAAAGCAGCGGCGGCAGGGGTAAAGATTCTGGCGTATGACTGCGAGGTGGAAGCAGACAGCATTGCCATAGCAGATCCGGTGGATGTGGTTCTGGGGAGTCCCAGGCTGAAAGAGGCAGCGGAACCGCTGGTGGAATGGTTCCGGGAAAAGAAGAGAGATCTGCCCTGGCGGAAACGGATGAATGCCTACCGGGTATGGATCTCTGAGATTATGCTCCAGCAGACCCGGGTGGAGGCTGTAAAGCCCTATTATGAACGGTTCCTGGAAGAGCTGCCGGATGTGAAATCTCTGGCGGAAGTGCCGGAAGAGAGGCTGCTGAAGCTCTGGGAAGGCCTTGGCTATTACAGCAGAGCACGGAACCTGAAGAAGGCCGCGCAGCAGATCATGGACGAATACGGGGGACGTTTTCCGGAATCATATGAAGAAATTCATTCTCTGAAAGGAATCGGAAATTATACGGCCGGAGCCATCAGCTCATTTGTCTACAACATTCCAAAACCGGCAGTGGACGGCAATGTCCTGAGGGTTGTGACGCGGCTTCTCGCGGATCCGGGGGATATCACAAAAGCCTCAGTGAAGAAAAAAATCGAGAGCCTGATTGAAGAAATTATCCCCCGGAGGGCGGCAGGGGACTTTAATCAGAGTCTCATTGAGCTGGGCGCAGTTGTCTGTCTGCCCAATGGGGAGCCAAAATGCGGGGAATGTCCGGTCCGGCATCTGTGTCTTGCTTTTGAACAGGGAAACCCGAGAGCGTATCCGATCCGGCAGAAAGCCAGGCCGCGGAGGATTGAAGAACGGACTGTTTTTGTATTCTGTGACAGCCGGGCCGCGGCAATACAGAAGAGGCCGGACAGCGGACTTCTGGCAGGCATGTATGAATTTCCCGGCGTAACAGGGCATCTGAGGCAGGATGAAGCAGTAGAATACGGGAAGTCCCTGGGGCTGGTTCCGGTGCGGATCAGGAGCCTGGGAAATGCGAAACATATATTCAGCCATGTGGAGTGGCATATGACAGGATACGAGATCCTGGTGGACGAGCTTGAGAAATGCATGCCGGAAAATATGATCTTCGCCGGCCGGGAGGAGCTGGAGTCAAAGTATCCGATGCCTTCAGCTTTTGAACCTTATCTGCGTGCGGCGGGACTGGAAAAGCGAAACACCGGCGGGAAAGACGCGTCATAGCCGGAGCAGTGAAAACAGGGCGTAGAGGCAAAAGACAGAGCCTGCTCTGTTTTCTTGAATCCGGTATTGTTTTGTGCTATACTGTCCACAACAGTCCTGACGTATAAATATTTTCAGAGGAGACATTTTCTGCTGAAGCAGGTACGGAAGGGACGGGAAAAGCGGTTCCGGAGGATGCTTCCCGGCATGCTGCGGAAAATCGTTTTAATAACAGGAGAGTACAGAGTTATGAGCGAAAAAGTGGAATTATCCAGACAGCAGCAGAAGTCAAAAGAGACAAAGGAAAAGATTTTCCAGGCTGCAAAAAGGATTCTTCAGAAAAAAGGATATGAGGAATTATCCATCAAGAACATATGTGAGGAGGCAGGGGTATCAAACGGAAGTTTTTATCATCATTTCCGGACAAAGGATGACCTGCTTTCGTACTATATAGAGGATCAGCCGACAATCAATCCGGATCTGCTGGAGCTGCCCGGAAATGCGGCCGGAGTCAGAGAAGGAATTATCCAGGTGTACCTGAATTATGTGAAATACTGCCGGGAACTTGGGGTGGAATTCATGTCCGGCTATTATGATACCAAAAACCAGGCTCTGAATGCGGCAATCCGGACAGAGCGGCCTTACCCGATTGTGACGGTGCAGACTTATGTGGAAAAGGCCATTGCCGCCGGAATTGTCCGGCTGAATGTGAAGATCGAGGAATTTACAACGGATATCCGTATGATTGTGATTGGAAATGTGTTTGAGTGGTGTCTGAGAAACGGCGAGGTCGATTTTGAGGGAAATATGAGCCGCTCGCTTGGGAAATATCTGGACAGCACACTTTGTGAGGGATAACTGTATATGGACGTAAGATATGAGTTCATTGTAAATCCACAGGCACGGTCCGGGCGGGGAAAGAAAATCTGGGAGCGGCTGTCCGGATCCTGGAAGAAAAGCTGAAAGTGATTGCCGGATAAGAGATTCTAAAGAATTCTTAGGATTTTATAAAGTTGGTTGTTGCTCTGCATTAATCGTGTTATAATCGAGGCGAATTATCGGTAAGACGATTTATTCCGGCCTTTCCGGCCCGGAAAAGGGAGTAGCAGATTATGGAGTGGAAGAAGAAATTTACAGAATTCATAAAAAAATATAAGCATGCATGGGTGCTCCTTTACATATTTATTTATCTGCCCTGGTTTTTCTGGCTTGAGAAGCATGTGACAACCCGTTATTATGTTGTTCAGACGGAGTTTGATAAATATATTCCGTTTATTGAATACTTTATTGTGCCGTATCTGCTGTGGTTTTTCTTTATTGTGGCGGCGTTCCTGTATTTCTTTTTTGCAGATGTGCCCGGATTTTACAGACTGGCGGCGTTTATGTTCAGCGGGATGACGATATTCCTGATTGTATCGACCATTTTCCCGAACGGACAGGATCTGAGACCGGTTGTATTTGAAAGAGATAATATTTTTGTAGATATGGTGAGAACGCTGTACCGTGCGGATACATGCACAAATGTGTTCCCCAGTCTGCATGTGTTCAATTCGCTCAGCGTATGTATTGCGGTATTTGAAAGTAACGAATTTAAGAAGCACAGAGCCGTCAGTTTAGGTGTATATACGCTTGCGGGACTCATTATTCTGGCGACTATGTTCCTGAAGCAGCATTCCATTCTGGATACGGCGGGAGCATGCCTGATGGCCTGGATCCTCTATCAGTTTGTGTATGCGCCCCAGCACAGAAAAGTGCTGCAGTTTGTAAAGCAGAAAAAGACGGCGAAGACGTCCGGGTTATAAGAGAAATCCGGATTTGTTGAAATGAACTTGGATTAAGAAATAGTGGAAAATATTCAGAACTTCTGAATAGAATGGGACGGAGATGCCGGATATGGAATTCTGGCTCCGCTCCGGAATCTTAGAAAAACAGGGGATCTGGAATCTGATTAAAAGCAATGCCTGAGATGAAAACTCACGATGTTCGGACAGCTTCATCTCAGGCATTAACATCAGATTCCAGATCCCCTGTTTTTCTGACAGATTCCTTCGAGTCACCAGGATTCCATATCCGGCATCTCCTGCGTATTCTATTCGCGAGAAGTTCCTGATTATTCCCGTCTTTTCAAAACAGAAGTTCCTTTCGCAATTCCTCATAAAGAGAAAAATCAGGGGAATTTAGCGGTCTGGATTATTGACTTCGCCGTTAAAGCTCCCCTTTCTCATATGCCTGTTTCGGACGAATTTCTTTGGTGAGTTTTTGGAGGAAAAATCTGTTTTATTTTATTTTTTAATTGGAAAATTATGGTTTTTATTGAATCTGTTCTGCATTCAATCTAAAATAACGGTAAAGGCTGCAGGAGACGGATGAGGATGCGGAAGATAAAAGAACTCTATTCCAGATTGATAAAAGTGAAATTGTCAAATCAGATTATTTTTGTAATTGCTGTGATTTGCCTGATGCAGATTATAGGTACATTTTTGATGTATATTTATTTTTATAACATTCGGAAAGAAGAGATTATCGAAAACAATATGCAGATGCTCCATCAGGCAAACAGTAATTATTTCTCGGGAATTGTAGAGGAATTGTCTGCTGCATCCAGAGATGTATTTGTAGACGAAGTGTTCTGGGAAAACAGCGGGCAGTCTTCTGGTACGGAGGATAATCAGATCTATAATATACTGGCCGGTCAATATCAGACGGGAAACAATATTGACAGTATTTATCTTTTTTCAAGTACTTCTGATAAACTGTATGTTATGGATGAAGCATCATTTAATGAAATACCAATTGTTACAACGACAGGGAGTACATTGTATCTTTTGGATGATCAGGAACTTCGGCTTATGCCGTGGTTTATAGGGGCAAAGCAAAATGGGGGAGGTCTTACGGTTACAAATGACCGCGCAATCAGAGACGGTTCAAAAGACATTATTTGCTTTTCCAGATATATCCAGTATCCTTTAAAAAATGATGATTATTATTTTATTATTTCTGTAAATATGAATAAAAGCAGGCTGGATGATCTTCACAGACAGGTAGATGATAAAGGGGAGTCTCTGATTATTTATGACAATGAACTTCAGCAGATTTATGCCAGTGAGGAAAGAAGTGAAAAGGACTATCAGGTGATTCGGTCTGCAATCAGTCAGCAGGAAAAAAACAGTTACTGGTTTACAGAGGAAGTTGCGGGAGAAACCTGTATTATTATAGGGGATAATTCCGCCACAGAAGATTGGACAATGGTAAAAATCATACCGGAAAATCAGGTGCTGGCAAGTGTACAGATTCAGTTTATCATTAACTGTATTGTGATTTTTGCCATGTTTATTCTGGGAGGCGGGGCTTTGTATTTTATTATAAACCGTACGACCAGACCGATTGAAAAACTGGCTCACACAATGCGGCATTACAGGCAGGGGGAACGGTATGAGGATATGGTTCCCAAAGGACGCAATGATGAAGTGGCAACATTGTACCGAAGCTTTGAACAGATGAATGAAAGGATTAACCGTCTCATCGAATCAGAGTATCAGAGTCAGATTCAGGAGAAACAGGCCCGGCTTGAGGCGCTTCAGGCACAGCTTGATCCGCATTTTCTGTATAATACACTTCAGACAATAAGCGGAATTGCTATTGAAAAAGGGGTGCCGGAGATCGAAACGATTGACAATTCTTTAAGCCGCATCCTCCGTTATAACCTGAACAGTGGAAAGACGCTTGTCACAGTAGCGGAGGAAATGGGAATTGTCAGAGATTATATCGAAATACAGAAATTTCGTTTTGGAGACCGGCTCTGTCTAAGAGTAAAACTGTCAAACGAGACGTTGGAGAGCAGAGTTCCGGTTTTTACCCTTCAGCTTGCTGTTGAAAATGCGATCAAGCATGGAATGGAGACGACTATTGAAAATGTTGAAATCTCTGTATCTGACCATATTACAGAAGAAACCAGAGAATTTATCATTGAAGATAATGGACGGGGCATAGAAGAAGAACGGCTGAAAGAAGTAAAGAAAATGTTGAAAAACAGCCACGAGATGAAAAAGCAGGGCTATAATCAGAAAGGCCTGGCGAATTTGAATGAACGGATCAAGCAATATTTTGGCAGCAGGTATGGCGTTCAGATAGAACGGAGAAAAGAACGCGGGACTATTGTAAAGGTTACTCTGCCGAAAGGAGAGAGCGTGAATGATAAAAGTGCTGATAGCTGATGATGAAAGTATTATCCGCAGGACAATCCGGCTGATTGGAAACTGGGAAGAAAATGATATGGAGATTATAGGTGAAGCGAAAAACGGAATAGAAGCGGTAGAACTTATTCGGGAAAAGTCTCCGGACCTGATCCTTCTGGATATGAAAATGCCAGGATATTCCGGCGAAGAAGTAATGAATATTATTGAGGAAAACAATACGGACAGCTCTGTTATTGTAATCAGCGGATATGATGATTTTCAGTTTGCTAAAGTTGCTTTGAAATACGGAGCTGTGGATTACATCCTGAAGCCCATAGACCGGCATGAGCTGAACCGTGCGCTGGAAAAAGTACATAAAAAGTATTCCGATAATCCGGAAAGTAATGGAATTGTCCGGAAAAAAGATATAGCAGAGCAGATTAAAGACCGTATTGACAGAAAATATGCAGAAGATATATCTCTGAGCAGTCTGGCGGCGGAATATTATGTAAACAAAGATGTTCTTTCGCGTACATTTAAAAAGAAATATGGAACAGGATTAACAGGTTATATTAATCATGTAAGACTTGAGCAGGCCAAAGCTTATCTTCTGGCCGGCTACAGCAGCACACAGGCGGCGGAACTTGTCGGATATCATGATGTAAATTATTTCAGCAGAATATTTAAAAAAGCATATGGAATTTCCCCGACAAATTTCGTCAGTCAATCACCTTTACCCTAAAATAAAAGAGAGAAGAGTTGTTATACTTTTTATTTGAATTTATCTGCGGCATGCGATTGAAAAAAAGTCCGAAAATGTCAGAATACGAAGTGAGAATAAATCGTTTTCGGATAGCAGCTGCGGGAAATTTCAGCTCCGTTCCGCATAATAAATAAAACTACAAACCCTGAGCACAGGCTAAAAACAGGATTTTCAATGGAAACTCACGTTCCGTTCGGACAGCTCCATTGAAAATCCTGACGCCTGTACTCAGGGTTTTAAGTTTTACTAAATTACGCTTCAAGTCGCAGAAATTTCCCGCAGCCGCCATCCGAAAGGCGCATCCTGCTGTCCGTATTCCGCCATTTTCTGTTCTTATCCAATCAGCACTGCCGCCGATAATTTCAACTACAACCAGAAAAACGAAGACAGAACTTTTTTCGGCTGCGGCTAACTGTTTATCCGGTTTCCGCTTTTCAAACAGGAAATGCATCTGTTTTCAAACATCAGTATAGAATACAGTTCCCGTATCAGCCGATAAAGTTCTGTCTTCGTTTCTTCCTGTTTGAATTTGGGATTGTGAGAGGGAAAAACGCAGCCGTGGAGTCCGGGTATGGTGATGGAGAGCCGTAAAGCGGCGCCGGCACTTAGAGCGCGTCTTGTGCGCTCTTACGTACCGTTGCACCGCGTTCCGGGCGAAAGCGTGCTCTCCGGCACCATACCCGGACTTCCCGGCGGAAGCTTTCCTCTCTTACAAATTCAAATTTTTATCGGTTTTGTCCTAAAAACAGTCTGAATCGTCTATATATTTTGTCTTTCCCGGAGAATATGATAAAGATAGTTCAAAGCAGGGAAGCTTTTGAATACCAGAACGGAAAATGTCAGTATAAGACGCATTATTATGTGAGAAGGAGGAAAAAAGATGAGAAAAAGGAAACTTTATTCAGCTGTTCTGTCAGCGGCGCTTGTGTCGGCAATGGCTCTGACCGCATGCTCCGGTTCATCTGGGGGAGGCGGAGGAGAAGGCGGTTCTTCAGGGGATACTGTAGAGCTGGAATTCCTGTTCGGAGATCCGAACAGGACGGAGATTTTCAGCCGTATTGTAGAAGATTTTAACAGCAGTCAGGACGAAGTACATGTTACATTTAACGCCACGGGGACCAATCATCTGGAGGAGTTGATGACCAGACTGGCTACAGATGACGTGCCGGATCTTACCAGCCAGCTTCAGGGATTTGAGCTTGCCAGCTATGTGGACGCCGGATATATCAAAGATATCAAGGATGAGCCTTATATGCAGTATATCCGCGAGTCAGAACTTGATACGGTAACGATAGATGGAGGAGTATATGGCATCCCGATGGATACACAGGCCTGGGGTGTATTTTATAACAAAGAATTATTTGAACAGGCGGGGATTGAAGATGTTCCAAAAACAGTGGCAGAGCTGGAAGACTGTGTGGAAAAATTAAATGCTGCCGGGATTACACCTTTCGCGGCAGGATACGCTACAGAGTGGACAATAGGACAGTTCCTGGGTTACGGAGCATCCCCTATTCTGACTCCGGCAGCTGTGGAGCTGGGAGATAACTACAAAAAAGGCAACTGGACTTTTGATCAGCCGGGAATTGATACAGCTTTTGATGTACTTGACCTGGTGGCGGATAACACCCAGGACAGGCCGTTTGATACAGACGTGTCAGGACAGTATGCGGTTTTCGCAAAAGGAGAGGCGGCTATGATGCTGCAGGGCAACTGGTCTATTCTTCAGATAAGGGAGCTGAATCCGGATATAAGTATGGGAATGTTCCCTCTGCCTATTTCGGAAAATGAGGAAGACCTGCTGTTCCCGAAACAGTACGGATTTGTAATAAATGTGCTGGCGAATACGGATAAGGATCCGGAGAAGGCGGATGCAATTAATAAATTCATGGAGTTTTTCCTGAATCCGGAAAATGGCGGCGGATACTATTACGACGAGATTGGCATACCTACGGCCAATGCTGTAGCGGAACCAAAACTTGATGAAGCGTCAGAAATTCTCCAGACCTATCTTCAGGACGAAAAAACAGTATTTACCTACTATGCTTATGAGCCTGCAGGTTTTGATGCGGAGTCATGGAAAGTGACTGTTCAGTATCTGAATTCCGGAGACAAGGATCATGCAAAGCTGATTGAGGATTTCGACGCTGCATTTGACAAATATGCAGACGCGCTGGAGTAGAGATGATTTCAGGCGGGGCGGAGAAGCATCTCTGTCCCGCTACCGGAGGTGACGGATATGAAAAGCAGGAAAAAGAAAAGAGAAGCAGTTGATTTTATAAGATTTGTTTTTCCGATGCTGGCGCTGTACACGCTCTTTTTCATTGTCCCTTTATTTCAGACAATCGGTTTTTCGTTTACAGACTACAATGGGATTAATCCGAACCGGGAATTCATAGGATTTGACAATTACATAGATGTATTTCACGATGAGCTTTTCTATAATTCTATGAAGTTTACTGTACTTTCTGCTTTACTGCTGATTGCTGCGGCCAATGTGCTGGGATTTCTGCTTGCCCTTGCGCTGAACAGAAAGATCAGAAGCAGAAATATACTGAGAGCTGTGATTTTCTGTCCGTTTATATTCAACAATGTAACGGTAGGGTTTATCTGGCAGTTTCTCCTGGGGAGATTCATGACGGATCTGTACCCCATGACCGGATGGGAGATCTTCCGTATAGGGTGGCTTTCTGAGGAGAGTCTAGTGCTGTATTCTGTTGTGGCAGTAAAACTATGGCAGTCTATTGGTTATTTTATGGTGATTTATCTTGCGGGACTGCAAATGCTGCCTCAGGATCCGGTAGAAGCAGCAGTGATCGATGGATGTACCGGGATGAAACAGATCAGATACATTACGCTCCCTCTTATGAAACCGACGATTTTTGTATGTCTGTTTCTGGCGGTTACCGAGAGTCTGAATATGTTCCCATTGTTAATGAGTCTGACAAACGGAGGTCCGGGACATGCGTCGGAGAACATATCCCTTTATATTTACAATGAAGCCTTTAAAAGCCACAGAATGGGGTATGCTTCAGCGCTGGCCGTAGTGCTTACAATCGTAATTTCTGTAGTAGCCGCACTGCAGATGAGACTGACAAAGGAGGACTGAAAGATGAAGGAGAAAAAGAGTACAAACCGGATTCTGACCGCACTGCTCTGGCTGTTATGTATCTGCATGTTCCTCCCCATGGTTTTTATTATTATCAATGCGTTTAAGCCTTTTGATCAGGTTGTAATGGATCCGCTGGCTCTGCCGGAGGTATGGAATCTGGACAATTTCAGGGAAGTGACCAAAACGGGAAATTACGTAAAAGTATTCGCCAATACAATTTATTTTGCTCTGCTGAGCGGAATAATCGTCATCGGCCTGGGATCAATGGCGGGATATAAGCTGGCCAGAATGAATAACAGAACAGGCCGGATTACATCACTGGTATTTATGGTAGCTATGATGCTTCCGTTTCCTGTAATAATGATTCCGCTGGCTGTAGTAGCGTCTGATTTGCATATTTCGAACAATCTGACGCTGATATCTGTGCTGAACGCGGGATTTTCATGCTCACTGGCAGTTATTATGTATACGCAGGCAGTAAAATCCATTCCACGGGAACTGGATGAGTGTGCGCAGATTGACGGCTGCGGCGGATATCCCTTTTTTTTCCGGATCATATTTCCATTGCTGCGGCCCATAACAGGTACCGTTGCAGTGCTCTACTTTATCCGATACTGGAATGATCTGATGCTTCCGATGATTTTGATTTCTGATAAGGAACTGTATACGATTCCGCTGTCTCAGCTGGCGTTTTACAATCAGTTCACGCAGAACAGATGGAATCTTCTGCTTGCGTCGGGGCTTATGGCTATTGTTCCGGTTATAATACTGTATCTGTTTGCCCAGAAAACAATTATCAAAGGAATAGCCGCAGGTGCGGTAAAGGGGTAGAAACTATGTACAAAGAAACAAGGATTAAAGATGTGAAGATTAAGGGAGGGCTGCTGTACGAAAAAAGAAAAGTGGCGGCAGAAAAAACAGTTCCGTATATAAAAAAAGCTCTGAATAATGAGATAGAAGGAATATGCCCAAGCGGAGCTTTTGAAAACTTCAAAGCGGCAGCCGGAAAGTCAGAGAAAAAGTTTTACGGACTGGTGTCCCAGGACAGTGATCTGTTCAAATGGATTGAAGCCGCATCTTTTGCGCTTCAGTTTGAGTACGATGAAAAAGAACGGGATATGAAAAGTACGGGAGGGGCGGAACATAATATGGCATTCCAGGAAGAAGCGGGATGCGGAGGGATCGGAGAGCAGATCAGAAGTGATCTTGATAGAGCTGTTTTACTGCTTGGTGAAGCACAGCAGAAAAACGGGTATCTGAATTCTTATTATATTTTAAACGGACTAAAAGACAGATGGCATTATCTGAAAGAATCCTGCCAGCTCTACTGTGCCGGGCACCTCATGGAAGCGGCAGCGGCGGACTATGAAGTTACAGGTGAAACAGAGCTCCTGGACATTGCGCGGAAATATGCGGATTGTATCGGACGGACCTTTGGAACGGAGAAGGGAAAAATACGTGGATATGACGGACACGCGGAAGTGGAGATAGGGCTGTATCGTCTGTATGAGGTTACCCGGATAAACCGGTACAGAAAGCTGGCTGATTATTTTGTGGAGGAGAGAGGAAAGCGGCCCTGCTTTTTTTCAACAGAAAAAAGGAATGAAGATGTATCGGATAATCTGGTATATGAACTGGAGGAAGCGGATTACAGACACTCTCAGTCACATATGCCCATCCGTGAACAGAAAGAAGCTGTGGGACATGCGGTAAAAGCTATGTATTTTTATACTTCAGCTGCAGAAAAGGCAAGATTGGATGAAGACGAAGCGCTTTTTCATACGCTGAAAATTCTGTGGAACAGTGTGACGAAAGAAAAGATGTATCTGACAGGAGCAATCGGAGCGTCCGAGTATGGTGAGAGCTTCAGTTATCCTTTTGATCTCCCTCCGGATCTGATGTATGGAGAAACCTGTGCGGCCATCGGGTTATTTCTTTTTGCCTACCGGATGCTTCTGTCAGAGGTGGATTCCTGCTATGGAGATGTGATGGAAAGGACTTTGTACAACAGTATTCTTGCCGGAATGTCTGAAAGCGGCACAGAGTTCTTTTATACCAATGCTCTGGAAATTGACCCGGAAAAATGTGAAAAAAGAAAAGACCATATGCATCTGCAGCCGGTACGGCAGCCCTGGTTTGACTGTCCCTGCTGTCCGCCTAACATCGCGCGGCTGCTGCTGAGTCTGAACAGGTATATCTATACTGCAGATGAAGAATGTCTTAACATTCATCTTTTCATTGAGAGTATTCTTGCTGCAGAGGGATGGACGGCAGAAATGAAAACAGAATATCCTGAAAATGGAAATATAAAACTGAATGTTACAAAAACGACCAGAGGGCAGGGAAAGGTGAAAATCCGGGTTCCTCAATGGTGCCGGGAGATATCTTATAGTGCGGGAGGAGAACCTGTTTCACCTGAAGTGGAAAAGGGATATGCTGTATTTCCCGCAGGAGAAGGAGAGAGACTGGAGATTGATATATCCATGCCTATGGTTCCGCAAAAAGTCTATGCTGATATACGGGTGAAAGATCTGACAGGAAAAGCGGCGGTTATGCGTGGCCCTGTCGTATATTGTGCGGAAGAAGCGGATAACGGAGAACTTTCAGTACTGTTCTGGAAGGATCAGGGCCGGATGACCTGGAAAAAGGACCCGGCAGCCGGAACGCCTGATTCTGAGCAGATTACTGCAGAAGGGTGGCGCTGCAAATCGGACAGTGACGAACTGTATACTGCGCAGCCGCCCTGTTTTGAAAAAACGCAGATAACACTGATCCCATATTATCGCTGGAACAACAGAGGAAAAGGAGCTATGAGGGTATTTCTGAACACTCTGTTTGCGGCAGATAGAATGACAGGCTTTATGACAGAACACCAGGAGGAAAAAGATGAAAAAGAACAGAGTGGAAATTGAAGACTCTTTCTGGAGCAGCCGTATCAGACAAATGTGTGAAACTATTATTCCGTACCAGTACGCGGTCCTTAACGACCAGATTCCGGGAATACCCAGAAGCCATGCCATAGAAAATTTCCGGATAGCGGCCGGACTTTCGGAGGGAATGTACCAGGGGATGCTGTTCCAGGACAGCGATGTGGGGAAATGGATAGAAGCGGCGGCCTGGTCTCTCGGGATCAGAGGGAATCCGGAGATTGAAGAAAAGATTGATGGGCTGACGGAGATTTTAAAAAAGGCTCAGCAGGAGGATGGATATCTCAATTCCTATTACACATGTGTCCGGCCCGGCGAAAGGCTTACGAATATTGCGCACGGGCATGAAATGTACTGCGCGGGCCACCTGGTGGAGGCGGCAGTTGCATATGCGCAGGTTTCCGGGAAAACAGAACTGCTGGACATTATGGAAGACTGTATAGAATATTTTATGTCGAAAATCGGCCCGGAGAAAGAAAAACTTCACATATATCCGGGGCATCCGGAACTGGAGCTGGCTTTATACAAGTTGTACCGCTATACAAAAAAAGATAAATACCTGGAATTTATGAAATACCTTTTGCTGGAGAGAGGAAAGCAGCCATCCTTCCTGCCGCAAGACCCGGGGTTTGGAGAACAGTACCACGATAAATGGTTTGGTCTTGAATATCATCAGGCGCATCTTCCGGTTCTGGAGCAGAGAGAGGCGAAAGGACATGCAGTAAGAGCGATGTACCTTTATGCGGGACTTGCTGATCTGGCATATGAGACAAAAGATCCGGAGATTACAGAGGCGCTTGAGACTTTGTGGGAAGATGTAACAGAACGAAAAATGTATGTTACCGGGGCTGTAGGGGCAGAGGAACATGGAGAAGCGTTCGGAGTACCGTACGATCTGCCGAATGACAGAGGATATGCAGAGACATGCGCGTCTATCGGTCTTATATTCTGGGCCAGAAGAATGTTAAAGTTAAGATTGGATTCCCGATATGCAGATGTAATGGAACTGGCACTGTATAATGGGGCGTTAAGTGGAATGTCTCTTGATGGAATGTCCTATTTCTATGTTAATCCGCTGATGGTTATTCCGGATCAGGCAGAAAACAGATATGACCTGCGTCATGTCAGGACGGAACGGGTGTCGTGGTTCGGCTGCGCGTGTTGTCCTCCGAATGCGGCCAGATTACTCATGTCGCTGCCGGACTATATCTGTGATTATGAGGATTATAAAAAAGAACTGACAGTTCATCTTTATATCTGCGGGAAAATTTCGATAAGCGAGAATATATGGTTTGAGGTGTCCGGAGACTATATTGAGAGCGGAAAAGTAAAATTCAGATATTGCGGAAATCCGGAAGAGATGACTCTGCGATTGCGTCTTCCCGGGTGGAGCCGGAAGATCGGTATGCGGATGAATGGCAGTCCATATCATCCGGAAACAGAGTCCGGATATGCCCGGATTACAAAAAGGTGGACTCCGGGTGATGAGCTGGAACTGACATTTGAGGTAACCCCGTGTTTTATTTATGCAGATCCCAGAGTTGCAGCGGATGCCGGGCGGGCAGCGGTCAGGAGAGGTCCTGTGATCTACTGCCTGGAGCAGGAAGATAATGGGAAAAACCTGAATTCGGTTGTTGTGAAAGGCTTCTGCTCTGCTGAGGATTGTATGGAACAGCAGAACAATTCTCCGGAGGACAATAAACATCACTCATGGAATTCGCCGGACGGCGACGGCCGGAATGATGTCTTTCCCGGTAATTCCAATGCGATGCCGGTACATACTGTGTATCTGTATGGCTACAGAGAAAAGACGGGATCTCCGGAAGGAAAGCTTTATTCAGTCAGAAAGCCGGTGAAAGAAAAAAGTATATTCAAGGCAGTGCCCTATCATATATGGGGAAATCGAGGGAAAGGAGAAATGCTGGTATGGATACGGAAAGGAGAGTAGTTCTCTAAAATTTTCTGCCCGGGACACCAGTCTCTTCCGGCGTCCCTTCTCAAGCATACAAATCCGAAGCTTTTGGTCTGGCAATGTGGGCGTGTTGGTGCTATAATGGGAAAAGATAAGCGCCTGTACAAAGGGAACAGCAGACAAAAGTTTCTGCCCTGCACGGCGCCAGTAGAAATGAGTCAGGAGGAACAACAATAACATGAGAAAAGTAATGCTTACCGGGGATCGTCCTACGGGAAAACTTCATGTAGGCCATTATGTGGGTTCACTGAGACGGCGGGTTGAGCTTCAGAATACAGGAGACTTTGATGATATATTTATAATGATCGCGGATGCGCAGGCGCTGACGGATAATGCGGACAATCCGGAGAAAGTGCGCCAGAATATTATAGAAGTGGCACTGGATTATCTGGCCTGCGGCCTGGATCCGGCGAAGTCTACGCTGTTTATACAGTCTCAGGTTCCTGAGCTGTGCGAGCTGTCCTTTTATTACATGAATCTGGTTACCGTATCGAGACTTCAGAGAAATCCAACGGTAAAATCAGAGATCCAGATGAGAAATTTTGAGGCCAGTATTCCGGTTGGATTCTTTACGTATCCCATCAGTCAGGCGGCGGATATTACTGCATTTAAGGCAACTACGGTTCCGGTAGGAGAAGATCAGATGCCTATGCTGGAGCAGACAAGAGAGATTGTGCACAAGTTTAATTCTGTTTATGGAGAGACGCTGGTTGATCCGAAGATTCTGCTTCCGGAAAATGAAGCGTGCATGCGTCTCCCGGGAATCGATGGGAAAGCGAAGATGAGCAAATCTCTGAACAACTGCATCTACCTGTCGGAGGAACCGGAGGAGATTCAGAAGAAAGTGTTCAGCATGTTTACAGACCCGACCCATATCCGTATCGAAGATCCGGGCAAACTGGAAGGCAACACCGTGTTTACGTATCTGGACGCGTTCTGCAGGCCGGAATATTTCCCGGAGTTTCTGCCGGAGTATAAAGATCTGGATGAACTGAAGGCTCATTATAAGAGAGGCGGCCTGGGAGATATGAAGGTAAAGCGGTTCCTGAATAATGTTCTGCAGGCGGAGCTGGAGCCGATCAGAAACCGGAGAAAAGAATTCCAGAAAGATATCCCGGCCATTTATGAAATCCTGAAAAAGGGAAGCGAGAAGGCTGAGGCTGTGGCCGCTGAGACGCTGAAAGACGTAAAGGCAGCTATGAAGATTAATTATTTTGACGATATGGATCTGATCAGAGAGCAGAGCGAAAAGTTTTCTGAATAGAATCCGCGGAACAGAATGTTAAAATACAGACAGAAATGAGAGGAATGTCAGGAAAAGACATTCCTCTTTTTTGGCTGTCTTTTTATGGATTTATGTGAAAAACGGGAAAATAAAAGGCAGAATGCGGAGCCGGGGCTGCTTTGTACTATTTAAAATGTTTGTACTATTTAAATGTTTTAAGATCACATTATGGTAAAAAATGGAGAAAGATTGTAAAATAAGATATATTATTGAACGGATAATTTTATTTTTTAGTACAAAATGCACAAAAAAACAGGCCGGAACTGCAGGGTGAGCATTAATTAATTCTGCTAAAATGTACAATCTGGAGAATAAGATTATTGTGTTGAAAAGGGACGTTTGCAGAAGCTGTCTGTACTCAGGGTTTCTGAACGCCTGGAAGGAAAGGAGGAAAAGCAGAAAACAGGAACGTAAAAAGGAAAGGGTAACATGTGTGTAAACAAGAAGGAGGAAAAATGAGAATAGGAAAAAAACTGGGAACCGGAGCGCTGGCGTTTGCCGTGCTGTTTACGGGTGTGGCAGGTCTGCTCCCGGCGGATGTATTTGCAGCCCCGGATAGTTTTACGGGACAGTTATCGTCCGTGACAGACGCGACGGTTGACAGTAACAAAAAGAATGTTGTTCATGTACAGTTTAACGATGGCGAAGTTGCGGCAAAGATTACATTCCTGGAAGACGGTATCTTCCGCTACAACGTAGATCCTTCCGGCGAGTTCAGCGAGTATGCCGCGCCGAACAGTTCATCCCATGTGGCGACAATTCAGCAGCAGTCAGATGATTCGGATGAATACCGGAAACCGGAAGCGCAGGTAAATGATACGGGGGATACATTTGAAATTACAAATGGAACGGCGACAATTGTATTTGATAAGGACACGGCTCTGATGTCTGTAAAAAACGGCGGAGATATTGTGCTGGAGGAGACGGAGGCGCTGTCGCTCGGAAGAAGTTCTACAGTGCAGACACTTGCGGCCGCCGATAATGAGTACTTCTACGGAGGCGGAACCCAGAACGGACGCTTTGCCCATAAGGGGGATACAATACAGATTGCCAATACAAACAACTGGGTAGACGGCGGCGTTTCTTCGCCGAACCCATTCTACTGGTCCACAGACGGATATGGTGTACTGCGCAATACTTTTAAACAGGGCACCTATGATTTTGAAAATACGCAGGCTGACACAGTGAAGACAACTCACAGTGAAAACGAGTTTGACGCGTATTATTTTATTGATTCAGCGCCGGCGGATATTCTGAATGATTACTTCAAGGTAACCGGAAATCCGGCGCTGCTTCCGGAATACGCGTTCTATCTGGGACACCTGAACTGCTATAACCGTGACCTGTGGAATCCGTCGTCCACCGGCAGCGGCTGGACGCTGGAGGATGGAAATAAATATACAGAGACAGGCGGAAGCCCGGATTATAAACTCCCGGTTGACGATACCGGAAAAGTTCCCACAAGCGAAGGAACGCCGGAGTCTCTGAACGGAACTTCGCCGCTGAGTGACGCGGATGAAGCTTCCCTGTATAAATATTCCGCGCGGGCTGTGATTGACGGGCACAATGAGACGGACTTCCCGCTGGGATGGTTCCTGCCCAATGACGGATACGGCTGCGGTTACGGACAGAACGGATACTATGTTAACTATCCGCTTGCCGCTACAAATGTGGGAAGTGAGGAGGCCATAGAGGCGTCGCGGCTGAATGTGGAAAATCTGGCTGAATTTACAGCATATGCCAATGCACGCGGAATTGACACAGGTCTTTGGACACAGAGCGGTCTTGATTTCGCGGGCTCAGAAACAGATTCCTACGGATATCACGGCCTGCAGACGCTGAGAGATTTTGAAAATGAAGTGAACATAGGCGGCATCACGTCTCTTAAGACCGATGTGGCGTGGGTCGGCTCCGGTTATTCCTTTGGCCTTAATGGTGTGAAAACCGGATATGACACTATTGCGGAAGCCGGCACGAGACCAAATGTGGTATCACTGGACGGCTGGGCAGGAACACAGCGCTATGCAGGTATCTGGACCGGCGATCAGTCCGGCGGCGAATGGGAATACATACGTTTTCATATCCCTACCTATATCGGACAGTCCTTATCGGGAAATCCGAATATCGGAAGTGATATAGACGGCATCTATGCGGGAAGCGATCTGCTGGCGACCCGTGATTTCCAGTGGAAGTCCTTTACTCCTCTGATGCTGGATATGGACGGCTGGGGATCTATTCCGAAGAAACCTTACGGACACGGAGACGACTATGATGATATCATCCGCAATTATCTCAAATTAAAAGCGCAGATGATGCCTTATATTTATACAATTGCAGAGGAAGCTACGGAAGGCAAACCGATGATCCGTGCCATGTTCCTGGAATTCCCGGACGATTCTTCCGCGGCATATACAGAGGCTTCCCAGTATCAGTATATGTGGGGCGAAAATCTGCTGGTAGCGCCTGTCTACGAGGATGTGCAGGCAGACGCGGAAGGAAATGATGTGCGCAACGGCATTTATCTGCCGGATGAGGAGCAGATCTGGATTGATTACTGGAGCGGACAGCAGTACCGGGGCGGACAGATCCTGAACAACTATGACGCGCCGGTATGGAAAATGCCGCTGTTTGTGAAATCGGGCGCGATTATTCCTATGTATGAGGAGAATAATAACCCGGGAGAAATCACGGAAACAAATGAAAAAGGTCTCGATAAGACAAAACGCATTATTGAATTCTGGCCGGACGGAGAAACAGATTTTGACCTCTATGAGGATGACGGAAGATCTGTAGACGTAACAGATGAAGAGGAAGTTTCCTACGGCGGAAGTGTTTCCACACATATTACATCAAAGGTAGATGAGACAGCCGGAACAGCGACACTGACGGCCGAAGCATCCGAGGGCTCCTATGATGGCTATGACAGCAGCCGTCTTACGACATTTGTTGTAAATGTTTCTCAGAAGCCTGAGGCCCTTACGGCAATGAACGGCGATGAAACACTGACGCTGAAAGAAGCGGCTGATCTGGATGAATTTAATGCGGATACCGAAGGAAACATTTATTTCTACGACGAGACTCCGAACCTGAATAAGTACTCTCAGGGTGAGGGAGAGTTTGCGGATACGGAGATTACAACAACTCCGAAACTCTACGTGAGGTTCGCGAGAACAGACGTGGATACGAACGCCCAGACTCTGATTATTGAAGGGTTTGACAACAGCCAGGAACTGGATGCGGATGAGCTTAATACAAGCCTGCCGGTACCACAGCTTAAAGATCTTACAGAAGATGACATGACCCCTACCAGCATCAACGTACAGTGGAATGCAGTGGAGGACGTCGATGTGACAGGATATGATGTGAGCGTAGACGGAGTGGTCAACACGATTCTTCCGAATACGGACGGAACGGTTCCTGTATCATACCTCCATGAAAATCTGGAATATAATTCTTCTCATACTTATATGGTACGTGTGAGAACGGCAGAGGGCTATTCCGCGTGGAGCGACGAGAAAACGTTTACTTCTCTGGAAGATCCCTGGAGAAATGTGCCTGATGTAACCGCGACATGGAGCGGGGAACTGTATAACAATCAGGGACCCGACCGGGCATGCGATCATGAACTTCAGACCGGTGATTCAGGCTTCCATTCCGACGGAAATGCGATTGGCGAGGAACTGGTCTATGACCTGGGTCAGGTTTACAGCCTGGACAAGCTGGAATATTATCCGAGAAAAGATCTGGGCAATGGAACGGTCAGCCGGATGGATATTTCTGTCAGCCTTGACGGCGTGCACTGGCAGCAGGTGAATGCAGATGACAATACGATAAGCTTCGGAACAGACAATGATGAAAATCCGGTAGCGTCGGTTGATCTGGAAGGATCCTGGCGCTATGTGAAGATGATCCCGCGGGCATCCGCAGGAGGATTCTTCTCCGCAAGGGAGATTATTGTCTATAAAGTGGACGGCACGAACGGCACGGTACTTGGAGATATGCCGGGTACGAGCGCGGGTGTGGACGACAATGACTATCAGACACTGAATACATACAAAGGAATAGACAGCACGGCGTCAACCTGGGGACAGATTGTAGATGTCAACCTGAATGGAGTGTTTGATATCTATGATTACTCTTTCACCCTGACAGAACTGGACGGCGGAACGGAGCAGACAGGAACTGTCGGCGGCAATATCCTGATGCTTACGAACAAAGAAACTGTGGATGAGGGCGAGGAGTTCACTATTGACCTGTACGGTGTTGATCTGGAAAACGTAAATGCATTTGGCGCCGTGATTCCGCTGGATACAGAGAAATATGAGTTCGTGGGCGTGGAAGGATCCGCGTATGCGTCCGGTATGACAGATCTTTCGGTAATGAAGGAATATCTGACAATCAGTTTCGGAAACCGCGGCGACAAGCCGCTGATCAACGGTTCTCATACGCTGGCGACGATTACGCTTCGGGCGCGTGAGGCAGGAGAAACACTGAAGCTTGCAGAGGCAATGCTGATCGGTCCGGACAACAGTCTGAAGATCTGTACGAATGACGCGGGAGAATTCCCGGAAGTTCCGCCGGCTGAGACAACGACGGAATATATGCAGAGTGATTTTAATATCACGATGACAAATGATATGCTTCAGACGGATGAGGGCTCCAACGTTACGACATTTATACAGCAGAATTCTTATGACGGTCTGTTTAACGGAAACAGTGACAGCAGTGACCGGAGCTTTGAATTCAAGTGGGATACAGGCGCGGGAGTTCCCGATGAGGTAACACTTCCGGTTACCATCCATTTCACATTTGCCGGAGGCGCAAAACCGCTGTCAGCAGTGAATGTTTATGATTCCTACGCGAGATCCAACGGTTTTGTGACAAAGTACAGCGCTGTAGTTACATTTGAAGACGACACCACTTATTCTACCGGGGAAACGGATGTCAGCAAAGTAGACAATGCGGTTATGAGCGTGGATGTGGCCGGCAATAATCCGGAAGGCAAAAACGTAAAACAGGTGGACTTTACAGTACTTGAATCTTCAACCGGAAACCAGGCGATGACACTGACGGAAGCGGAATTCTTTTACAATCAGTCCAATGTGGTGGAAGGAATTGAATTTAACGGTGTACCGTCGGAAATGTTTATCGGCGATATCACTGAGATCAGCGCGGCAGTTACACCGGAGGATGCTCCATACCTCTATTATGACATTACAAGCAGCAATCCGGACAAAGTAGAAGTAATCCGTGTGGCAGACGGAAGCGGATTTAAGTTCTATCTGAAAGCAAAAGAAGCAACCGCGGAAGGCGAGACGGTTATTCTGATCGCGACCGCAGGCGCGAAAGACGCTGAGGGCGGCGACGTTACCGCGACAGCTGAGATTACAGTAAATGAAGGGGTCAATACGGCTGAACTTCAGGCTCTGATTGAGAAGTACAATGACCTTTCAAAAGAGGTTTATACAGAAGACAGTTACGATGCGTTCAAGACTGCTTTCGACGCTGCATCCGATCTGCTTCTGAGCGGAGAGTTTACGAAGAATGAAGTGGAGAACGCGGCGAAGATGCTTAGTGACGCGGCGGACGCTCTGGTATTCCGGCCGATTGATGAGAATACGCTGATTAATACGTCTGCTGATTCCGGCATAACGGTCATTGATAAGAGCAGCGACTGTGTAGACAGCGGCGTGGATAACGGACTTGCTGAAAGAGTCCTTGATTATGATGAGAGCACATACTGGCATTCTACATGGATGGATGTGTCCCTTATGGGTATGCCTCAGTATCTGACCTTTGATCTTGGAAAGGAATACATTTTATCAGATATTGCCTTCCTTCCGAGAGTGGGATCCAGCAATGGAGATATCTTCCAGGCTGAAATCCTTGTGGGAGAAACAGCAGACAGTCTGACATCTGTCGGCATATTCGAGTTCGATCACAGCGAAAAGGAGCTTCTTGACAGAGAAGAGTGGAAACAGATTACATTCGCGCCGGTTGAAGGCCGTTATGTGAAAGTCAATGTAATCAGCGCAGGCGGCGGAACCAACGGCGCGGCACAGAACGACCAGTACGCAACCATGTCGGAAATCCGGTTCTATGGTACGCTGCCGGTTGACTACAGTGGTCTGCAGGCTCTTTATGATCAGTATAAGGATACTGAGAAAGGAAATTATACGGACATTACCTGGGCTGAATTCCAGAACGCGCTGAAAGACGCGGCGGATGTACTGGCAGATGAAACTGCGGTACAGGCTGATATCGACGCGGCAAAAGACGCGCTCCGGAAAGCATATGACGCGCTGGAGGAGATTACAGTGAATAAGGCGGCGCTTCAGGCAGCGGTAGATTTATATCAGACAACAGAGCAGGGAAATTATACAGACGCAAGCTGGACTGCGTTCCAGGCCGCGCTGAAGGCCGCGCAGGATGTGCTGGCAGATGAAGATGCCGCGCAGACGGATGTGGACAAGGCGCTGGAAGATCTGAACGGCGCGTATGAGGCTCTGGAGGAAGAGAAAGATCCGGAGCCGGAACCGGTAAATAAAGATAAACTTCAGACAGTCGTGGAAGGTTATCAGGATATGGAACAGGGCAGCTATACAGATGAGAGCTGGGTAGCGTTCCAGGATGCGCTGAAGGCCGCGCAGGATGTGCTGACGGATGAAAATGCCGCGCAGGAAGATGTGGATGCCGCGTTGAATGCATTAAATGCCGCATTTGCCGGACTGAAAGAAACTTCCAGGCCGGCCGATCCGAATCTGCCGGGAACAGGCGGCGGCACAGATACAGGCGGCGGAGCGGATAAGGACAGCGGCGGCAGCGGAGCGGACTCCGGAGACGCAGCAGCGGACACAGGAGACAGAACCAATGCGGCTGTACCGGCTGCAATGCTGATATTCTCCGGCGCAGTGATTCTCTTTGCTGCAAAGGCGCGGAAAAGACGGTAAGATTAACTGGCTACAATAAAAATAAAGAGTGAAAGACCTGGTCTTTCACTCTTTTTAAAAGCAGAGGAGGTTCCTATGAAAAGAAAAATACTGCTGCTGTGTGCTGTTCTGCTTCTGGCGCTTTCCGGTTGTCAGGCAGGCCGGGAAAGAAGCGGGGAAAGCGGAGAAGAAGGCCGTACCTCCGGCAACAGGACGCAGGGACAGACGCAGGATGACGCAGATGAGGCCGGTCAGGAGGAAGGAAAAGAGATGTATGAAAGAGACAGCTCGCCGGGACAGAGGATTTCTCTCACCCTTGAGGAAATGCGGCAGATGATTGATGAAGATCAGTCTTTCCTGATTGTTTTCACAAAGGAGGACTGCCCGTACTGTATTGAATTTGCGGCTGTATGTGAGCGGTATATTCAGAATCACAATCTGACTGTATATGAAGTGAATCTCACTGCAGAGAACAGAAGTGAAAACGACAACCGAATGATTATTCAGACTTATTTTCCGGAATTTAATACTGTTCCGGGGGTATTTTCGGTCAGAAACGGAGAGGAAGAGAGCTATCTGAATCTTTATCAGCTTGGCATCAGTGAGGAAATCCTGGACAACTGGGTTCTGGAGTACAGGCTGGATGAAAAAAGAGAATAAAAAAAGATGCCGATTGACCGGCATCTTTTTTATGTACGTGCGATAGAAGATTCGAACTCCCGACCTTCTGGTCCGTAGCCAGACGCTCTATCCAGCTGAGCTAATCGCACATATATCTGCGGCTGCTTCATCCACAGCAAAAATGATTATAGTATATTTTGATACAAGTGTCAAGCATAAAATAAAATTTTCTTTGAAATTACGGCCCGTCCCTGTGTCAGATAAGCCCGTGCTCCCGGCAGTAGGTAAAGATTCCGTCGTCAGCTGCAGTGCCGCATATGTCGTCGGCCGAAGCTTTTACATTGTCTCCGGCATTTCCCATGGCAACTCCGATGCCGGCGGTCTGCAGCATCTCAATATCATTGGCGCCGTCGCCGAACGCCAGCGCCTGTCCTTTATCAAGCCCGTAATAATCCAGAACTTTTTCAATCCCATATCCTTTGCTTCCGGTTGCGGAGATAATATCCGCCGCCCGGTCCCACCAGGCGGTAATCCGCGCGCCTTTTACATCTTCGAGAATGGATGCGTATTCATTTTCACGGCAGCCGATCATGATCTGAAAGATCTCTTCCTGGGCCAGTTCGTCAAAATCATCAATGATCTCCAGCTTATGCCGGGAGATGGCAAAATAATCTGCCAGATCCTTGTCGCTTCCGTTTGCGCCCATGCGGGAAGCGCCGGCAAGGGCCAGAGGTCTCTGGATTTTCGAAGCGTTTCTGATGACTGTCTGTACGTCGGCGGCCGGGATGGGATTGCGGAATATGACTTCGTTTTTTGTGTAGCAGTAAGAAGCGTTAAATGTCAGATAAGCGTCAAATTCAATTCCCGGGAACTGTGGGAGTATTGCCGGCGGACGGCCCGTCGCGATGCAGATCCGGATGCCGTTTTTCTGAAGACCGGATAATGTTTCCAGCATTTTTGGAGTGATTTTTCTGCTGCCGATATCGATCATTGTTCCGTCTATATCAAAAAATGCAATTTTAATATTCCTGTAATCTGATAAATTCATATCTGCCTCCACAGTGAAAATATTCTGATTTATTATAGCATCGCCGGAAGGGAATGGCTACTGATTTGTGTCAGAAAACGGAAGGCCCTCTTTTTAACCGGATCCGGAAAATCTCCGGCCTTTTACCCCGCGGAAAAGAAATTTTCTGAAAAGTATTGACATACATAGAAAACTAGTGTGCTATATAACTATAGCACTGGTACAGCGGTGCGGCAAAGGTATTCTGAAAGTTCAGCCGTTGGGATGAAAGCAGCGGGAACATCCGATCAGAAAAAGGAGGGATGATATGGAGTATAATTCAAACGCCCCCATTTATATGCAGGTTATGCGTGAACTGAAGAAACTGATGATAAAAGGAGAGCTGAAACCGGGTCAGAAGATGCCGTCGAACAGGGATCTGGCCGTACTTTTTAAAGTAAACCAGAATACTGCGGCCAGAGTTTACCGGGAAATGGAAAATGAAGGCTGCTGTTACACCAGACGGGGAATCGGTACATTTGTTTCGGAGGAGGAAGAAATGTTTGAAAATTTGAAAAGTGAAATGGCAGAAGAACTTCTCAGAAATTTTATGAAGGAGATGAAAGACCTGGGGTTTCAGAAAGACGATATCATATCTCAGGTCGCAGATTATAAGGAGGAACAGGAATGATGCTGGAATGCAGGAATCTGACAAAAACATACAGAGGGAAAAAGGCAGTTTCCAATCTGAGTATCCGTCTGGACGCGGGAAAGATATACGGACTGCTGGGAGAAAACGGAAGCGGAAAGACAACGTGGATGAAGATGGCGGCAGGCCTGACAAAGCCGTCTCAGGGTGAGATCATTTATGAAGGGCACCTGCTGGGGTACAGAGACAAAAGCGAGATTGCCTATATGTCCACGGAGTCATTTTTCTATGACTATATGAAAGTGGAAGATGTGGGGAAATACTATGCGGATTTTTTTGAGGATTTTGACGAAAAGAAGTTTGAAGAACTTATCCGGAGGTTTGGCCTGGAGGATTCGCTGAGGGCGCGGAATCTTTCCAGCGGTATGAACGCGAAACTCAGGATCGCGGCCACTTTATCAAGAGATGCCAGACTCTGCATGCTGGATGAGCCGTTAAACGGCGTTGACTATAAGGCGAGGGAAGATATTATTTCTCTGATTCTTGAGGAGGCGGATGAAAACAGGACTTTTGTAATCTCTACCCATCTGATCGAAGAGGTGGAGACATTTATCGAAGAAGCCATATTTATCAGGAACGGCGAGCTGGTTAAGCTTATCAACCTGGAACAGGAAAGAGCGGCAGGCGGAAGATCCCTGGCAGAGATTTATCTGTCGGTTATGTAAGGAGGAGAAAAATGTTAAAACTTGTGAAATATGAATGGAAGAAGCAGCGTACATCAAGGCTGATAATCCTGGGGCTGCTTGTGGCCGGAATTATTGCGTTCTGGGGAGGAATTTTATTTAAAAGCGATACGGTAACGGCTCTGAGCCTGGCTTTTCTGTATGTTTTTGCCATTCTCGTGCTTTTCTATACAGGTGTGGAGAGTGTGCTTGTGTTTAACAGAGATTTAAGGACAAAGCAGAGCTATATGCTTTTCATGGTCCCGAAATCTATCTGGGAGATTCTGGGAGCGAAATTTATCTCCGCGATTCTGCAGATGCTGTTTGTATTTGCGCTGTTTTTCGCGGCAGGAAGCCTGAACCTAATGGCTGCCATCTGGAGATCGGGAAAAATTGAAGCACTTGTACATGTATTTGAAAATCTGATGCGGACGATTACGGAGACGAATTTTGACTGGATGATTCTGGTGGAAGCGGCATTTATCCTTTTCCTTTCCTGGGTGATGATTATTCTGATCGGTTTTCTGGCAGTAATTCTCGCGCGTACCGTTCTGGTGAAATCCAGATTCGCAGGGCTGTTTGCCTTTATTCTCTTCTTCCTGATTAATGTGGCTGTGGAGTGGGGATACCGTTTTTCTGATCTGCTGCCGCATGTAGGAGGAACCGGACATTTCGGATGGGATATCTGGAACATTCTTTATTATATCATTGTCTGCGGAGGGCTGTTTCTAGTGTCAGGATGGCTGGCCGACAGAAAGCTCAGTGTGTAGGACTCTGAAATTATAATGCTATATCATGACAGACAGAACTGCCGGAAAATCTCCGGCAGTTTTTCCGTGATGAAAGAGCTGCCGCAGAGAATACTTCTGTGCATTTCAGATATTTTGTGATAGAATGATAGGAAACCGGGCGGAGAAAATAAGGATTTTCTGTCTGTATTTACTGAAACGCAAAGAGAGGAATAACACATATGGATATAAACCAGAAGCTGACAGATGAACTTGGAGTAAAGCGGTGGCAGATTGACGCTGCAGTAAAGCTGATTGATGAGGGAAACACGATTCCTTTTATTTCAAGATACCGGAAAGAGGCAACCGGTTCGCTCAATGACGAGCAGCTGAGAAAACTTCATGAACGTCTGTTATATCTGCGCAGTCTGGAGGAAAAAAAGGAGCAGGTGCTTTCCAGCATAGAAGAACAGGGAAAACTTACGGAGGAACTGAAAGCTCAGATCCTGGCAGCAGAGGCGCTGGTGACGGTGGAAGATCTGTACCGTCCTTACCGGCCCAAGCGGAGAACCCGCGCGACGATTGCCAAAGAGAAAGGGCTGGAGCCGCTGGCGGCACTGATCTGGCTGCAGAAGACGGAAGAACCTCTTGAAAACGCTGCCCGTCCGTATATTTCAGAGGAGAAAGGCGTGGCGACAGAAGCGGATGCCATCGCGGGGGCGCAGGATATCATAGCAGAGTCCATATCTGACAATGCGGATTACCGGACCTGGATCCGCCGGACAACCATGAAGAAGGGAAAAGTTGTCTCCACGGCAAAAGACCCGGATGCGGAATCCGTTTACGAGATGTACTATGACTTTGAGGAGCCGGTGTCAAAACTGGCGGGGCACCGGATTCTGGCGCTTAACCGAGGAGAAAAGGAAAAGATTCTGACCGTAAGGGTGGAAGCGCCGGAGGAAGAGATTACAGCCTGGCTGGAGAGAAAAACACTGCGGGGAAATAATCCTTTTACATCTCCGATAATAAAAGAGGCGGTGAAAGACAGCTATCACCGGCTTATCGCTCCGGCGATTGAGCGGGAGATACGGAATGATCTGACGGAGAAAGCTGAGGACGGCGCCATCCAGGTGTTCGGGAAAAATCTCCACCAGCTTCTGATGCAGCCTCCGGTTGCGGGAAGAGTTGTACTGGGATGGGATCCGGCTTTCCGTACCGGGTGTAAGCTGGCGGTAGTGGACGAAACGGGAAAAGTAATCGGAACTACTGTGATTTACCCTACGGCGCCTACTACTCCGAAGAAGATCCAGGCGAGCAAGGATCTGTTGAAGAAGATCATACCGAAGTACCATATTTCTCTGATTTCTCTCGGAAATGGAACTGCATCCAGGGAGTCGGAACAGTTTATTGTGGATCTTCTGAAGGAAATACCGGAAAAAGTACAGTATGTAATTGTAAACGAAGCAGGGGCATCTGTTTATTCTGCCAGCAAGCTTGCCAGCGAGGAATTTCCGAAGTTTGATGTGGGGCAGAGGAGCGCTGCGTCCATTGCCAGACGGCTCCAGGATCCGCTGGCCGAACTGGTAAAGATTGACCCGAAATCCATTGGAGTGGGACAGTATCAGCATGATATGAATCAGAAAAAACTGAGCGAGTCCCTGACTGGCGTGGTGGAAGACTGCGTAAATAAGGTGGGTGTGGACCTGAATACAGCTTCAGCTCCGCTTCTCTCCTATATCTCGGGCATCAGCAGCGCTATTGCGAAAAATATCGTGGCTTACCGGGAGGCAAACGGACGTTTCAAAGACCGCAGAGAGCTGCTGAAAGTGCCGAAGCTGGGGCCGAAAGCGTTCGAACAGTGTGCCGGATTTATGCGGATTCAGGACGGCTCCAATCCTCTGGATGCCACAGGTGTCCACCCGGAATCCTATGCTGCCGCGGAACAGCTGCTTAAAAAACAGGGATTTACACCGGAGGATGTCAGAGAACATCATCTTGCCGGCCTGTCCATGACCGTGCGGGATTACAGAAAGACGGCGGAAGAGCTGGGAATCGGCGAGATTACTCTGCGGGATATTGTGAAGGAACTGGAGAAGCCGGGCAGGGATCCCAGAGATGAGATGCCCCGGCCGATTCTGCGGACAGATGTGCTGGATATGAAAGACCTGAAAGAGGGCATGGTGCTCAAGGGAACTGTGAGGAATGTAATTGACTTCGGCGCATTCGTGGATATCGGTGTCCATCAGGACGGACTGGTGCATATTTCCCAGATGACGGAGAAATATATCCGGCATCCGCTGGAAGTGGTAAGTGTAGGAGATATTGTGGACGTAAAGGTTTTAAGTGTGGATCTGAAGAAGAAGAGAATCCAGCTTACAATGAAAGGCGTATAACAGGAAGATCTGTTTATAAAAAAGCCATCTTCCGGATTGTTGCAGAAAGATGCCATGTAACATCCGGCGGATGGCTTTTCTGATTTCTGTCCCATACAGGCGGCAGAGGGATCAGGCCAGAAGCAGAGCACCCAGATCTGAAGGATGCTCCGGGTAGTATGAGGCCGTGATTTTACAGTTCTGTGTCCCCCATACTGCGAGAGCCCTGTCCGCTCCGGCCCGCTTTGCGCATTCCATATCCTGGGCACTGTCCCCTACATAAAGAACCTGTTCCGGCCGGGCGCCTGCCTTTTTCATGTATTGAAGCAGCGGGGCCGGCGAGGGTTTGTGCTCGGAAGTGTCGTCCGCACAGATGATCACAGGGAAAAAATGCAGAAGAGAAAACGGACGGAAAACCAGTTCCAGTTCACTGCGTGTCCGGGATGTGACAATCCCCAGTTTCATCCCCGCGTCTCTCAGCTGCCCAAGCAAAGATTCCATACCGGGGAAAGGCCGGATGAGATGGGAACATTCGTCCTCCTTTTTTACCCACATTTCTATGACGGAGGGGATGCGCTCTTCATCCACAGAGAGACGGCGCAGAACATTTTCGCTGGTCAGACCGAGGGCGAAGCTGAGGTCTTCTGTTTCAGGAGAGTGTCCGTTTATCAGTGCCAGTGTGTCTTTCAGAGCCTGAAGAATACAGTGCGCTGTATCAAGGAGAGTTCCGTCTACATCAAAAACAATATGCGTGTATTTCATAAATAGTCTCCGTTCCGCCGTTTACGGCTGTTTATCACGATATAATGTATTACAAGTATATCACAGGAAAGTCAGAAGCTGAAATCAAAAATTAATAAAAATTAAGTAATTGATAGAGGTTTCTTAAAGAAAAGATACTATAATCAACTAGACGAGTATAAACCGGTCATTAAGAGGCCTGCCGGTAGAGAAGTTATACAAATGAGGAGGATATGAAAGATGCGTGACTGGGGAGAAAAGGAGAACAGGCGGAATGGATTTATTCTGTGCGGACTTGTCTTTTTTGTGATCGCGGCGACAGTTTTCTGCATGATTGCAGATGGCCGGGAAACGGCAAAGGAGCAGGCGGAGATAGCTGCGGAGAAAAAGGCGGAAGAAGCGGCGGAAAAAGCGAGAAAAAAGGCGGAGGAGCAGAGAAAACTGGCCTCGTCGGTGCAGCCGGGAGTCCCGGTAGGCACAACGGAAGTAAATGATAACGAGAAGGTTATTTATCTGACATTTGATGACGGCCCCTCTGCCAATACAGAAGAGATTCTTAAAATTCTGGATAAATACAACGTCAAGGCTACTTTTTTTATTACCGGTGAAGACGAAAGTCACAGATATCTGATCAAAAAGGCCTATGACGCGGGACATACCATCGGTCTTCATACATATTCTCACAAATATTCGGAAGTCTACGCATCGGTGGACGCATATTTTGAGGATCTGAATAAGATCGGGAAGATAGCCGAAGAACAGCTTGGCTTTGTCCCATGCTTCATCCGTTTCCCGGGCGGAGCTTCCAACAAGGTCTCCGCGCAGTACTGTAAGGGAATTATGTCCAGGCTGGTGGAACTGGTACAGGAGAAAGGGTATCAGTATTACGACTGGAACCTTGACAGCGGTGACGGCGCAGGAAAAGGAAAGGATGAGCTGATCAGAAATTCCCGGACGGATAAGCTGAATCATATCATGCTCCTGTGCCATGACGCCGGGGCGAAACATGAAACCGTGGAGGCTCTTCCTTCGATAATTGAGTATTATCAGCAGAAGGGGTATGAATTCCGGGCGATTGACAGGGAGAGTTATGTGGTGCATCATAAGGTGAATAACTGAGAGGACGGGAGATTTTATGTTGACTGTCTGGAGAATTTCAGATATTTTATGGATAAATTATACCCCAAAGTCATGGAAGCGGATGTTAGAGTAGTTTCTAACATCCTTAATTTTTTATATATCAAAAACGTTAATTGTGATAAAATGATAAAAACTGATTGAGTTAAATAACAAAATAGTCAAGGAGAAAAATAAATGGCTGTATTTAACGAAGATACAAGAGTAAAAATTCCTGCCACAATTCAATATTTAAAATTAGGATATCATTATCAGTCTTTAAAAACAGATGACATTGATATTGACTTTAACACAAAAATTTTTGTAAACAGATTTAAGCCAGCTCTGGAGAAAATTAATGATAGAAAATTTTCTTATGATGAAATTAAGGAGATCCTTGTAAACATCCATAGTTTAATTAAGAATAATGATCTGGGTAAGGAATTCTACAAATGGATTATTGATCCATTGGACAGAGTAAAACTTATCGATTTTGCAAATATAGATAATAACGATTTTGCTGTTGTGGATGAATTGCCTTTCAGTGTGATTGAGGGAACTGAAGAAGGTTCATTTAGGCCGGATATTACTGTATTAATCAACGGAATGCCATTGGCTTTTCTGGAAGTGAAGAAGCCCAATAATGAAGGTGGTATACAGGCTGAGTTTGACAGAATGATTAATAAACGCTTGAAGAATTCGGATTACAGGAAGTTTTTTAACCTGATTCAGTTTGTCTCTTTTTCCAATAATATGGAATATGAGGAAGATGATGACGCAGAGGATGTAAGGGCAGGGTCATTTTATACAACGCCAAATGGAAATAATACAAGCTTTTCATTTTTTAGAGAAGATGACGAATTGTATCATACAAATTACCAATATCAAGATGTGACAGATGATACTGTTAAATCTGTGATGAAAGACTGCGGTTACAATCCGATGGAAACAGATACAGCAGAATTTCAGGAAAATCTGAAGCCAACGACTCCATGTAACAGATTTATCACATCTGTATTTGATAAAGAACGTTTTCTGTATTTTATACAATACGGATTCATGTACATAAATGAAAAAGTTCCGCAAAAACATATTATGCGATATCCGCAGTTCTTTGCCACAAGAAAAATAATAGAACGACTGGAATCAGGCGGAAAAGGTGGAATTATCTGGCATACCCAGGGCTCCGGGAAAACTGCGCTTACAGCGTTTTCCAACCGTGTAATTCGTGATTACTATGCAAAAAAGAAAGTGAGTACAAGATTTTTTTTTGTGGTTGACCGCTTGGATCTGTTGACGCAGGCAAGTGTCGAATTTACGAACAGAGGATTAAAGGTAGTAAACTGTGAGGACAAAGCAGGATTTACAAAGGAATTGAACAAATCTCTCTCTACAAATGTAGGAACAAAATCCATAGGGGAAATTTGTGTTGTAAACATTCAAAAATTTGAAGGAAAGATGCCAGAAGCAAAGAATGAATATAAGGCGAAAGTACAGAGAGTTTTCTTTATTGATGAAGCCCACAGAAGCTATTCGACTACAGGAGAATTTTTCAAGAATCTAATGACGTGCGATTTGGATGGTGTATATATTGCTCTTACCGGTACACCGTTGTTGTCTAAAAAAGAACGGTCTAATTTGAAATTTGGAGACTATATCCATAAATACTTTTATGATAAGTCTATTGCCGATGGCTACACACTCAGAATTAAAAAGGAAAATATAGACACTGTTGCAAAATCAGAAATCAAAAAGAATCTGGAAATAGAAGATAACAGACT
>DXIU01000109.1 GCA_019112765.1 Candidatus Mediterraneibacter norwichensis
GAGGAAATTCGGTCATCAGGGCCTTAAAAGTGAATAAGTTCGGAAGAAAAACCAGTGTTGTGGATAACTTATTTTTTCTTAGAAATTCATTGGCATATGGCAGGCAAATATATTTTTACCGTTTAAAACTGTGAATTCAGAATTACGTTTGACAACCGCGCTGACAGCGGATATAATGAAAAAATGAAACAAGGGCGTTTCCCATAGGCGGAGAACGCCCTTTTGTCTTAACAGGAGCAAAATGAAAAAGGAGGTTTCATTTATGCATAATTACACAAGAGAGGATATCCTGCAGCTTGTGGAGGAGGAAGATGTAGCCTTTATCCGTCTGCAGTTTACAGACATTTTCGGCATGATGAAAAACATGGCTGTAACAGTAAGCCAGCTGGAGAAAGCGCTGGACAACCGCTGTATGTTTGACGTTTCCTCTGTAGAGGGGCTTTCCTGCGAGGAAGACTCAGACATGTATCTGTATCCGGATCCCCGCACATTTGAGATCTTTCCGTGGAGGCCGCAGCAGGGCAAGGTCGCGCGTCTGATCTGTGATGTCTACCGTCCGGACGGAACACCTTACGAAGTCGATCCGAGATATGTTCTGAAAAAGGCCATTGCCGAGGCTGCTGAGGAAGGATATACCATGAATGTAGGGCCGGAGTGTGAGTTTTTCCTGTTTCATACAGATGACGACGGGCTGCCGACTACACTTACCCATGAAAAAGCAGGGTATTTTGACGTGGGTCCTCTTGATCTGGGCGAGAATGCCAGAAGAGATATGGTGCTGACTCTGGAAGATATGGGGTTTGAAATTACATCCTCGCACCATGAAATCGCGCCTGCCCAGCATGAGATTGATTTCCGGTATGACGAGGCGCTGGTGACGGCGGACAATCTGATGACATTTAAGATGGTGGTAAAAACCATTGCAAAGCGTCACGGCCTTCATGCTACGTTTATGCCGAAACCGAGAACGGAGACATACGGATCGGGCATGCACATCAACCTGTCTCTGAACAGAAACGGGGTAAACGCTTTCCAGAGCGCGGATGACAAAAACGGACTGAGCCGGGAAGGCTATTATTTTATCGGCGGACTGATGAAGCATATAAAAGCAATTACATGTATTACAAATCCGACTGTTAATTCGTATAAAAGATTTGTACCCGGTTATGACGCGCCGGTATATATCGGATGGTCGTCAAAGACAAGAGGACCGCTGATACGTGTTCCATCGGGAAGAGGGGAAAATACCAGAATCGAACTGAGAAGTCCGGACTCCACGGCAAATCCGTACCTGGCTCTGGCAGTGCTTCTGATGGCGGGGCTGGACGGAATCAGGAATAAGATTGAGCCCCGGCACAGCATTGACAGAAATATTCAGAAAATGACCCGGCAGCAGCGGGAAGAACTGAAAATAGACGAACTGCCGCGGACCCTGAAAGACGCTGTAGATGAGCTGGAGAAGGATGAGTTCATACAGCAGGTGCTGGGAAAAGATCTTGCGGAGAAAATCATCCGGGCAAGACGGAAGGAGTACCAGGCTTATTCTATGCAGGTGACGGACTGGGAAATTACCAATTATCTTCATCGGGTATAACAGTTGTTTCTGTGACATACTGCATGGAAGAGCACGGAAAGACAGGCCGGCAGTTGTGCCGGCTGAGAAGCAGAGGAAACAGAGAGCGGACAGCGGGAGGTGAAGGCAGATTTGATCAATATTATTGTCGTGTTTTCAAAACGTGAGAACGCAGTGAATATACGCAATATTCTGGTCCGGGCAGGCATGGATGTATCCGCGGTCTGCCTGACCGGAGCAAAAGCGCTCCAGTATGCTGATACATTGGGGGAAGGCATCGTTGTCTGCAGTTATAAAATGCAGGATATGCAGTACACGGAGCTCCGGGAGCTGCTTCCGGAGCAGTTTGAGATGCTGCTCGCTGCAGCGCCGGACAAATGGATAGATGATATGCCTCCCGGAGTGGTAGGGCTTCCGTCCCCGATCAAGGTACACGACCTGGTCAATACACTGGAAATGATGATTCAGACTCTTGAAAGAAGGCGGCGGAAACGCCGGGAGTCTGTGCGGAAACGAAGCACGGAGGAGAAAGCCGTAATTGATCAGGCAAAGGCTCTTCTGATGGAAAGAAATCATATGTCTGAATCAGAGGCGCACCGGTATCTGCAGAAAAGCAGTATGGAAAGCGGCACAAACATGCTGGAAACAGCACAGATGGTACTGATGATTCTGGATGAATAATTTGGAGAGGAAAGGTTTGATAGCAATATGAAATTTACAAAAATGCAGGGGCTTGGAAACGACTATGTTTATGTGAACTGTCTGAAAGAAACGATCGCGGATCCGCCGGCGCTGGCAAAGAAAATCAGCGACAGACATTTCGGAGTAGGGTCAGACGGACTGATTATGATTAACCCCTCGGATAAAGCGGATTTCGAGATGGAGATGTACAATGCGGACGGCTCCAGGGCAGAAATGTGCGGAAATGGTATCCGCTGTGTGGCGAAATATGTATATGATTATGGCCTGACGGATAAGACGCGTATTTCAGTAGAGACACTGGCCGGGATCAAATATCTGGATCTTACCGTGGAAAATGGAAAAGTCAGTCTGGTCAGAGTGGACATGGGCAGGCCGATTCTTGAACCTGAGAATATTCCGGTACAGGCAGAGGGCAGCCGGGTGGTAGATGAGCCTCTGACAGTAGACGGAAAAGAATACCGCATGACCTGTGTGTCCATGGGGAATCCTCACGCTGTAATTTTTGTGGACCAGGATGTCAGGGAGCTTCCGCTGGAACAGATCGGACCTTCTTTTGAGAACCATGAGCGTTTCCCGAAGCGGATCAATACAGAGTTTGCCAGAGTACTTGACCGGCGCACTGTGGAGATGCGCGTGTGGGAGCGGGGCTCGGGCGAAACTCTGGCCTGCGGTACCGGAACCTGCGCCACGGCAGTTGCGTGTGTATTGAACGGTCTGACGGAAGATGAGATTACCGTCCATCTGCTGGGCGGCGATCTTTATATCAAGTGGGATCGTGAAAAAGATACCGTATATATGACAGGACCGGCAGAAACAGTATTTGACGGGGAATGGCCGGAATAAAAAAACGGATGCGGCAGCTTCAGCTTACCGCATCCTAATTTTTTAACATAACCTTCTGGCCGTTGACGTTTATATTTTCAAGATTCTGAAAAACCCAGCTTTTCGATTCGGGAGAGAATCTGATGATTACCGGGATCCAGCAGCCGTGGACGGACAGATAGAGATACTGTCCTGACCTGACACTTACATTATTGAATTTCCTGTCATCCCTGATATAAACATCCGAATCTGATCCTGCACTTAAAATTCCGGTTACCATAAGCAGACACTCCTTTCGCAATTATAGAGATACGGTAGTTTTATCCACCGTTTCCAGACATAGTCTAATGAAAATATGTGAATATTATATGACAAAAAATGTAAAAATATTTTAAAAATCTGGAAAAAGAAAATTAAATTCAGAAAAAAGAGGAGTAAAAAATAATTATAAAGAAATTTAAAAAAGTGCTTGATTTTTCCTCAAAGTTTGATATAATAACCATGTTGCTTACGAGAGATAAGCCGTAAGCGGTAACAATGCGGAATGGTGTAATTGGCAGCACAGCAGACTCTGACTCTGTTAGTAGGGGTTCAAGTCCCTTTTCCGTAGCTGGGAATTTGCCGGGTGGCAGATTCCTTATTTTTCCCGAGAGAAAGTATGCTGAGCATATTTTCTGTTGTAAATCGGAGTGTGGCTCAGCTTGGTAGAGCGCTACGTTCGGGACGTAGAGGCCGCAGGTTCGAATCCTGTCACTCCGATTTTTTTATTGCGATACCGCAAAGCCTTGTGTTTACTGGCTTTGCGGTTTTTCTTTTGCTAAAGATATTTCTATGATGTTGCAGGCCGTACTATTTCCGGGATGGAAACATTTCCATCTTCCTGAAGCATTGCCATATACTCCGCAAGTGCGCATATCTGAGCAGCGGCATTTTCCGGAACCAGAGCTTTCTGACTTTTCAGCATTTCGTCCCGGGCCAGAGGATCGTCCAGAAGTTCAAGGGCAGCCTGAAGTCCGCTTCCGGATGTGCTGCACAGCCTGCTCATGCCCCGGGAACTGAAATACTGAGCGTTGAAAGTTTCGCATCCCGGTATTTCCGCGACATGCACAAGCGGAACGCCGCATACAGCCGCTTCTGTAGAAGACAGGCCCCCTGGCTTGCTGACAAACAGATCAGCAGCCTTCATATATCCGGCCATATCAGTGGTAAATCCGATTACGGTCACTTTTGGAAGGCTGAGAGCCTTTAATTCATCATACAGCTGCCTGTTTGAGCCGCATATAATGATAAGTTCTGTGTCTGCGCGGCCGGCCGTCAGATCTGCGAGTGCATAGATCGCTTTCTTGATTTCTCCGCCGCCCATGCTGCCGCCGGCAGCCAGAATATACTTCCTGTCCGGATCAAGGCCAAGCCGTGTGCGGGCCTCGCTGCGGGATTCGCCCTGAGAAAAACATCTGCGTACCGGGATTCCGAGAGGATACAGTTTTCCGGCCGGAAGTCCGCGGCCCGTAAATGATTCTGCAAGTCCGGCAGACGGGATAACATATGCGTCGCATTCCGTTTCTTCGGTAAAAGGAATGCAGGTATAATCTGTTGCGATAAATATAGTTTTTGGCGGACACAGGCCCTTGTGTTTCATTGCGGTTATGATTTCGGCAGGAAACAGGTGGGGAGTAATGATAATATCGAAATGGTTCTGAGCCAGGTATTCCTTCATAACGGAAGTCATAAGCCGGTTAAGAAAATAAACCGGTGAGCGGAACGGCATCTGTCTGTAAAGCTGTCCTGCCCTGTAAACCGCGCCGAACATAAGCGGTGCTTTCCGGGCGGCTGATATATATATATGGTTAATCTTTTCGGCTAACTGTTCACTCTGTAAAGTATAGGGATTCAGCATTACCGCATGATGGCCGTGGTTTGTCAGTTCCTCGGCTACAGCACTTCCTGCCGCATCATGTCCGCCGCCTGTCCCGCAGGAAAGGATTAGTGCGTCCAAGCAGTTTCACCTCCAGTTTGTCTCGCTCTTCTTTGCTCGTAAGCATTTTTATAAGCACAGCTGCGCTGATCAGAAAGAAACCAAGAACGACGGCGTCGGTGTCGATTTCTCTGATCATAATCACAAGAGAACATGCATAAGAAAAAATGGTGCGGTAAAAATGCGGAGAGACTTTCAATATACTGGAAAAGAAAATAAAGCAAAACGCTAAAATAAACAACGGATGCAATACGGGATAGAGCCCGAGCAGGCATCCGAAGGTAACAGCAATTCCTTTCCCGCCCCTGAAACGATAGAACAGCGGGAAAATATGACCAATTACCGGTGCGGCGATAACGAGCGCCGATAAAAAAGGCGCGGGATGAGACGCTGCTCTGTGGAGTACGAAAAGGTACACCGGGAAAAATCCTTTCCCCAAATCAAACAGCAGCGTCAGAAGACCGCACCAGAATCCCCCGTACATAAACGCGTTTGCTGTTCCCGGATTATGATCTTTGCTTTGTTCCAGCATATTTTCTTTCTGAAATAGTCTGGAAAATATCCGGGCATATAATACACTGCCGGATAAATAGCCCAGCCAGATATACATTGAATCGTGAAGCATTCTGTCACCTCATCTTTATATGCAGCCAATACGTGTTTATTCCTCCTGGATACCGGATATCAGCACAATGTCTGCCCGGCGTGGAATCCGGTGAAACAGGAACAGCAAAGCGGGCTTCATGTGCCTGATTGGCTTACAGAAACAACAATAAAAGACACTTTCGTGCCACAGGTACAATAATATCACAAATGTATTATAAATCAAGTGCGTAAATTTTAGTATTTTTTCGCCCTTTTTATCCGGAAAAATAGGGAAAAGCAGATTGCGCGGGAGTTTTAAGAGCCTTATTATTTCAGCATCTTTTCCATATGAATGCAGGTAAAGGTCCACCCTTTTACTATCTTGTCGGGGTAAGCGGTATAACCAAGTTTTTCATAGAAACCGACAGCCACATCGCGGCTGTCCAGTACGGCTTTTCTGCAGCCTAGTTCCATGGCCCATTTTTCTGCTTCGGTGACTGCCAGGCGTCCGAGACCATGCTTCCGGTATTCCGGAAGTACGACAATGCGTCCGAGCATCATAGTGGGAAGTTCTGCCTCGTCTTCCGGCAGTTCATACAGACGGCACGTCGCGACAGGAAAATCCCCGTCCAGCAGTACAATATATCTGGTATCCGGCGTATCGTGTTCATCAAACTCTTCACGGAGTGTGATGCCGTATTGTTTTGCCATTGCCTGAATACGGACATAATAGGCTCCGGTCTGCTGCCACGTCTCGGTTGCTCTCATTATTTTTATATCCATAATCTGATCTCCTGAACAATTTTTTTGCAGTTAAGTTTTACATGTACAGGGAAATTATAGCATAAAAAAAACAGCAGCGTCAGCATACAGGAAATGAGAACGCTCCTGCATACTGGCGCTGTGGGTTTACAAATATCCATTCAGATAATCCGCGGCTTCCGGGCTGATTTTAAAAGAAAAAGACGGATGATAGAATCCGGAAAGCTGCAGTTTGATATAAGGACTGTCATAGACGGTTATTTCGCACAGAGTCTGCATGCGGCCGTTGTTTTCTGTCCGCCCAAGCTTTATGGTTTCTTCCTGGGCAAACTGAAAAGTACCGGTTTCTTCTGCGCTTTCAGGGATTGATTCTATTTTCCAGTTTTCCGGTTCCATTTCCGTTATGAAGGCATCGATTTCTCTGTTTGCGGTAATGGTCCGGTCTGTTTTTTCTGCGTCTGCCGGGACAATGGTAATCTTCTGTGCTTTTGAGAATGTTCCGGAATCTCCGGAAATATCCGGCAGGTCCGAAGCCGGGCCGGCCGCATCAGGTCCGCAGCCGCAGAGGAGGACAGCGGTCAAGGTGCAGAGTACTGCTGCTGTTTTCTTTATTTTCATGGAAAAATCACTCCTTTCTGAAGGGGGGATAATCTATTAACTGATCTGTATTTCTGATAAGCAGCCGGTAGGATTTTACCATGCCTGTCAGATAGATGCACAGAAATGCGCCTGCCCCCGCCAGAATCATTCCGGCTCCCAGAAGAACACTGTCCCAGAGCTCCTGTTCTGCCGGAAGCAGAAGCGGGAAAAACAGGATGCCGATTCCGATCAGAGCGATTCCTGTAAGAGTTCCTGTGTGTGTTTTTTTTCTGTAATCTGTATATTCGGAAGTCAGTTCTGACAGAACGTTTTTATCAAACAGAAGCGGTTCCAGCCAGATCCTCCGATATGGCGTATCGCTCAGCTTTACTGAAAACAGAAGTACTGCTCCGGCGATTACAAAAAGCATGAAGATCAGAATACCGGTTTCAGATTCCATAAAACTGAAGGCCAGACCTGCAATGAAGAGGAAGACTGCCAGGCTTATTTTCCGGTATCGTACTTTCTGGCATGCAAGGAAGCCCCGGGCTGTTTCCAGACTTACATAGAATCCTTTTTCTTCCTCTGTCCGGGACGGGGCGCTGTCCTGGTCCCTGCGGGAATTTTCTTCATTGAGCAGATAATCCAGGGTTACATTAAAAAGTCTGCTCATGTGTACGATTTTTTCTGTTTCCGGGTATCCGCTGTCCCGCTCCCATTTACTCACCGCCTGACGGGATACTCCCAGCTGACAGGCCAGTTCTTCCTGGGACAGGCCGGCTTCTTTTCTCAGTTTCTGTATTTTTTCTCCAAAGGTCATATCAGTTTCCTCCCTTCACTGTCAGAATACATTTTTCTGCGGTTGCAGGCCACCAAAATACGGTTGCAAATGCGCAACCGGAGATTGCACATGCATGAAAACAGAGAGAACCGGACTCTTGGTCCATTTTCAGCCGTTCTGCAGAGGGTCCTTCTGAGTGAATCTTTTCCATATAAAAATCGAATCCATTATATAAAATATTCCTTTTATTCACAAGCCGGTGCGGAGGGAAGAAAAGGAAGATATGTCTGAAAAGTGTTTGACAGACGGACAATCCGGGCATATAATGGATGCAGATTTCAAGGAAGAGGTGGAAAGATGAAGAAATAATCTGTTTTTGCAAGCGTGAAACTACAGGTATATTACCCGTAAGGGGGATATTTGTTTTATGCTGCCGGAAACAGGTGAAGTCTTCACAGCCTCTCTTTTTTGTGGGAAAACCGGAAAAGCATTGTTCTCTGTCTGCAGCGGCAGAACGGATACTCATAAGGATTATACAGAGAATACAAAAAGTGAGGAAGTTTACGGATATATCCTGTCTCTGACAGCACATGAGAGGAGGAATGTGTATGTCACAGATCTGTGTAAACAACCTCACTTTTTCTTATGAGGGAAGTCCGGACGCAGTTTTTGAAAATGTATCATTCACAGTGGACACCAGATGGAAACTGGGATTTGCAGGAAGGAATGGAAAGGGGAAAACGACATTTCTGCGCCTCCTGATGGGGGAGTATCCGTACAGCGGCACCATTGCCTGCAGTACAAGGTTTGATTATTTTCCCTATCGGACAGGGCTGGAAGAGACGGGGCGGTCCGGCGCAGAGCTGGCGGAACAGTGGAAACCGGGATGTGAGCAGTGGCGGATTCTGTGTGAAATGGATCAGCTGGGCCTGGATGCGGAGACACTGTACCGGCCTTTTGAAACTCTGAGCTTTGGAGAGCGGACCAAGATTATGCTGGCAGTACTCTTTTCCGGAGAAAATGATTTTCTGCTGATTGACGAGCCGACCAATCACCTGGATCAGGACGCCAGGGAAAGCGTGAAGGCCTATCTGTCGGGCAAGAAAGGCTTTATTCTGGTATCCCATGAACGGGATCTGCTGGACGCCTGCGTGGATCATATGCTGGTGCTGAACCGCCGCAGCATCGAAGTACAGAGCGGCAATTTTTCAAGCTGGGAGGAAAACAAAAGAAGAAAAGATGACTTTGCCAGAAAGGAAAATGAAAAACATCTGAAAGAAATCGGAAAATTGAAAAAAGCGGCGGAGAAGACAACAAGATGGGCAGAGAAAAACGAGGGGGCGAAGATCGGATTTGATCCGGTCAGGGAGCATGACCGGTCCATTGCAACCCGGTCTTACATTGGGGCGAAGACGAAAAAGATGAACAGCAGAGTCCGCCAGATGCAGGGACGCATACAGCGGGAGATCCGGGAAAAGGAAGGCCTCCTGCAGGATATCGAGTCGGTGGAGAACCTGAAGATTATGCCTCTGGAACATCATAAAAAGACACTGGTGCGGGCGGAGCAGCTGGCTCTCAGATATGAAGGGGCAGGGGAATGTATCTTTGAAAATCTGAATTTCGAACTCTGCCAGGGGGAACGGCTCTTTCTGAGAGGCGCCAACGGATGCGGAAAGTCCAGCCTTCTGAAAATGATACTTCGCCAGGCCGGATATGAGAACAGAAGGAATGAGAAGGGAAACAGGCTCTGTGTGGAAAGCGGAAGTCTGTATACCGCGCCGGGACTTGTGATCTCCTATGTGAGCCAGGATGCGTCTTTCCTGAAAGGGAGTATTTTTGAGTTCTGCCGGGAAAAAGACCTGGATGAAAGTCTATTCTGCGCAGTCCTTCGGAAACTTGATGTGGACAGAAACCAGTTCGGCAAAAACATGGAAGAATATTCGGAAGGGCAGAAGAAGAAAATCCTGATCGCGGCAGGACTCCTGACGCCGGCTCATCTGTATATCTGGGATGAGCCGCTGAATTATATTGACATTTTCTCCAGGATGCAGATTGAGCAGCTCCTGCTGCGCTGCCGCCCGACCATGCTGGCTGTTGATCACGACCTCCGCTTTCAGGAGAGAGTGGCAACGGATTTTGCGGATATCGGGGAGAGCTAAAGAAGAGTTTCCTGGATGTTCTGGCGGATTTTTTCGGTGAGGACAGCATACTGTACCAGTTCCTCATCATCCATGCCTGCAAAACGAACCTGATCGAAATCATTCTGTACGGTCTGGAGTTCCTGGAGAATGGGCTCCGAATCGGAAAGAAATACAATATCCAGGAGCTTTTGCGGAGAATGGACGGGGACACCGGATTTTGTTTTCTTCTCTGCGGGATGCTCCGTGGTCCGGATCAGCTTTTTTGCTTCCAGCTTCTGAAGCATAAGTGTCAGGGCGCGCATGGTCATGCCCGTGAAGTCGGCCAGATCTTTCTTTGTATTGATCTGGCGGGCATGATCCAGAAACATCATCATCCGGATTTCCTCCAGGGAAAGCCCGTATTTCAGGGCGGCGATTTCCAGATACCGGTCCAGCAGCTTGCGGCTGCGGTAGGAGGAAGCCAGGATCCCTTCTCCTGTTACGGCTTCCGGACATATGCTCGTCCGTTCCCTGCCGAGCTTTGTGGCTCCGGGGAGTATGGAGGGCGGTACAGCGCCGTCTTTTGCGGCGCCGATCAGAAACCGGTATACCTGGAAACGGTTTTTTTCATATTCTTTTTCATCCAGCACATGTTTGTAAAAACGGTTATAGTATTCAAAAACAGTAAGCTTCATGCGGACAGAGTTTACAATTGTAGCGCTCTGGGATACGAGAGAGCCCTTTGTTTTTACGTAATAATAGACAGGCGCTTTCAGTGCGTAAAAGGTTTCCGCATGCAGAATATATTCCAGATTGAAAAGAAAATCTTCGCACCAGCTCAGTTCAGTATTCATCCTCAGGTTATATTTTTCTACAATATCCCGCCGGTATAACTTGTTCCAGATAACGCCATAATAAAAATCAGCGGGGTTTTTCATCATATGTCCCGCGAATTCTTCCCGGGTCAGAACGCTGTTGTCGTCAATATCACCTTTGTGGGAAACTCGTTCGCCGACAACCCGGTAAAAGTCCGCGATTACCATGTCGCACTGTGTATTTTCCACGGCCCGGACAAAAAGTTTCGTGGCGTCCGGGGTTATCCAGTCGTCACTGTCCAGAAACTGCAGGTATGTTCCGCAGGCATGGCTGATCGCGGTGTTTCTTGTGTCTGAGACGCCTGTATTTGATTTGTGAATCACCTTTACACGGGAATCAGAAGCCGCGTAGGCGTCACAGATGCTGCCGGAGCGGTCCGTGCTTCCGTCATCTGCAAGCAGGAGTTCAAAATCCTGATATTCCTGGCCGAGAATGCTGTCCACACAGCGGGACAGACTGGATTCTGCGTTATATACAGGTACGATAATGCTGACAGTTGGATTCATAGAAGAGCAGCCTCCTGAAATAAATGAATTCTTTTTGGGCGCAGGGCAGAGACGGGCGTCCGTTCTGATAATTATATCACGGAATCTGCATTTTAAGTAGAAATAAATATAGATCTGATTTAGAAATTATTTAGAAATTTGGTTGAAATTTCTTTGCTAAATTAGCACTCGAGGCTTGACTTGGCTAACAATTATTGCTATATTACTAATAGAACACGGAATTACACGTGGCGAAAAGGAGGGAGAAGCCATGAATATAAATAAATTTACGCAGAAATCACTTCAGGCGGTTCAGGAGTGTGAAAAGGCTGCTGCAGATAACGGCAACCAGGAACTGGCGCAGGAGCATCTGCTGTATGCTCTGCTGACACAGGATGACAGCCTGATTTTAAAATTGCTTGAAAAGATGAGTATCCAGGGCCGGCTCTTTATCAACAGAGTCGAGCAGGCCATCGGTAAGCGGCCGAAAGTCCAGGGCGGCCAGGCTTACGTAGGACAGGATCTCAATAATGTCCTCATCCATGCAGAGGATGAGGCGAAGCAGATGGGAGACGAGTATGTGTCTGTCGAGCATCTGTTTCTTGCCCTGTTAAAATATGCAAGTAAAGATATGAAACAGCTTTTCCGGGAGTTTGGCATCAGCCGGGAAGGATTTTTACACGCGCTTTCCACTGTGAGAGGCAACCAGCGGGTTACAAGCGATAATCCGGAAGCAACCTATGATACGCTGAACAAATACGGACAGGATCTTGTGGAGAGAGCAAGAGAGCAGAAGCTGGATCCGGTAATCGGAAGGGATGAAGAGATCCGCAATGTGATCCGGATTCTGTCCCGTAAGACAAAGAATAATCCGGTGCTGATCGGAGAACCGGGCGTCGGTAAAACCGCAGTTGTAGAAGGGCTTGCCCAGAGGATTGTCAGCGGGGATGTCCCGGAAGGACTGAAGGAAAAGACAATCTTTTCTCTTGACATGGGCGCTCTTGTGGCAGGAGCGAAATACCGCGGAGAGTTCGAGGAGCGTCTGAAAGCGGTTCTTGAGGAAGTGAAGAACAGTGACGGCAAGATTATCCTGTTCATTGATGAGCTGCACACAATTGTGGGAGCAGGTAAAACAGACGGTGCAATGGACGCCGGAAATATGCTCAAGCCTATGCTTGCCAGAGGCGAGCTGCACTGCATCGGCGCAACCACACTGGATGAGTACCGGCAGTATATTGAGAAAGACGCGGCTCTGGAACGGCGGTTCCAGCCGGTTATGGTAGATGAGCCTACAGTGGAGGATACGATTTCCATTCTTCGTGGACTGAAGGAGCGGTATGAAGTTTTCCATGGCGTTAAGATTACGGACAGCGCCCTTGTAGCGGCGGCAACTCTGTCCCACCGTTACATTTCGGATCGTTTCCTTCCGGATAAGGCCATTGACCTGGTGGATGAGGCCTGCGCGCTGATTAAGACGGAGCTGGATTCCATGCCCACGGAGCTGGATGAACTGCGGCGGCGTGTCATGCAGCTGGAGATTGAGGAAGAGGCGCTGAAGAAAGAAGAAGACCGGCTCAGCCGGGAACGTCTGGAACATCTGCAGCAGGAGCTCGCAGAACTGAAGGACGAGTATGCGAATAAGAAAGTTCAGTGGGAGAATGAGAAGACTTCCGTGGAACGTGTCCAGAAGATCCGGGAAGAAATCGAGCAGGTCAACCGGGATATTCAGAAGGCACAGCGGGAATATGACCTGAATAAAGCGGCAGAACTTCAGTACGGACGCCTGCCTCAGCTTCAGAAACAGCTGGAAGAGGAAGAGGAGAAGGTAAAGGAAAAAGATCTGTCTCTTGTTCATGAAGCGGTGACAGACGAGGAGATCGCCCGGATTATTTCCCGGTGGACCGGAATTCCGGTAGCCAAACTGAACGAGAGCGAGAGAAATAAAACCCTTCATCTGGCAGAAGAACTGCACAAACGTGTGATTGGCCAGGACGAAGGCGTAGAGCTTGTAACGGAGGCAATTATCCGTTCTAAAGCCGGTATCAAAGATCCGTCCAAACCCATCGGCTCCTTCCTGTTCCTGGGACCTACCGGAGTAGGAAAAACCGAGCTTGCCAAGGCGCTTGCAGCCAGTTTGTTTGACGACGAAAATAACATGGTCCGTATTGATATGAGTGAGTACATGGAGAAATACTCCGTGTCCAGACTGATCGGAGCGCCTCCGGGATATGTAGGGTATGATGAAGGCGGACAGCTTACCGAGGCGGTAAGGAGAAAACCGTATTCGGTAGTGCTTTTCGACGAGATCGAGAAAGCCCATCCGGATGTATTCAATGTACTTCTCCAGGTGCTGGACGACGGAAGAATCACGGACTCTCAGGGCCGTACTGTGGACTTTAAGAATACGATCCTTATTATGACCTCCAATATCGGAGCAAGCTATCTGCTGGAAGGTATCAAAGACGACGGAACCATTGACAGTAAATGTCAGGAGATGGCAATGAATGATCTCCGGGCTCACTTCAGACCGGAATTTCTGAACCGTCTGGACGAAATTATTATGTTCCGGCCATTGACGAAAGAGAATATCCGTGCCATTATTGATCTGTTGGCAGCGGATGTGAACAGACGTCTTGTGGAAAAGGAACTGCGGATTGAGCTGACAGAGAAGGCCAAAGACCTGATTGTGGAAGGCGGTTATGATCCTATGTACGGCGCAAGGCCTCTGAAGAGGTATCTGCAGAAAAATGTAGAAACTCTTGCGGCGAGACTGATCCTGGCCGGAAATGTAGGCCGGGGAGACACGATTCTGATCGACGCTGCTGACGGAAAACTGAAGGCGGACATTAAAGGGCAGATTGTCCATGTGGAAACGGAACAGTAACGGGATCTGCGGACAGACTGCGCTGAGATGATCGGGAAAAGGAAAGGAATACATTCCGCATGACGCCCATTATCTTTCACATTGATGTAAATTCGGCTTACTTAAGCTGGACGGCGGTAGAAAAACTGAAGAACGGAGCAGCAGTAGATCTGCGCCGGATACCGGCCATTATCGGCGGCGATCAGAAGTCCCGTCACGGGGTGGTGCTGGCCAAATCTTCTGCGGCAAAACAATATGGCATCCGCACAGGGGAACCTGTTGCGAATGCCTTTCGTAAATGTCCCAATCTTGTGATGGAACCACCGGATCATAAAATGTACCGGGAGAAGAGCCGGATGCTGATGGAATATCTGCGCACCTTTACTTCTGAGATTGAGCAGGTAAGTGTGGATGAGTGCTATATGGATTTCACATCCATTGCGTCCCGTTACCATTCGCCGGTGGACGGCGCCCTTGAGATCAAGGACGGGATAAAGAACCGGTTCGGATTTACGGTGAATATCGGAATATCGACAAATAAGCTTCTGGCCAAAATGGCTTCGGATTTCGAAAAGCCGGACCGGATACATACGCTGTTCCCGGAGGAGATCCGGGAGAAAATGTGGCCGCTTCCCATCGGAGAATTGTATATGGCCGGCCGTTCCAGTGTGGAGACACTGAAAAAGCTGGAGATCAATACCATAGGGGATCTGGCTCAGGCGGACCTGAATCTGATTACCCTTCATCTGAAGAGCCACGGAAAAATGCTGCGGGAATTCGCGAACGGGATCGGAACCGCTGAAGTACAGTCTGAGCCGGAGCGGGCGAAGGGAATCGGAAATTCAACAACTCTTTCGGAAGATGCGGTTTCCGAAGAAGAGGTCAGAGCGGTGTTCCGGGAACTTGCGGCGAGTGTGGGAAACCGGCTTAAGAAAGCCGGACAGAAGGCAGGGATGGTCAGTATGGAGATCAAGTATTATGATTTCCGTACTATTTCTCATCAGAAGCAGCTTGAGAAACCGTCCAATGATCCGGAAGTGCTTTATGATACAGCATGTGATCTGTTTCTGGAAGTATGGACCGGGGAGCCGGTGCGGCTGCTGGGAATAAGAACGTCCAAGCTGTCGGATGAATCGGAGCCGGAGCAGCTGACCATTTTTGATATTGCGCTCCCGGAAGAACCGGATGAAAAGCACAGAAAGCTGAAAAAAGCGCTGGATGAGCTGAATGCCCGGTACGGACAGGGGGCTGTGGTAAAAGCCAGTTTAATGAAAAAACCAGAGAAGAAAGATCTGTGAAAAACCGGAGAGATTCTGCGCAGACGCACAGGATTTCTCCGGTTTTTTTATATGGATATAATGGAAACGGGTCAGATATGGCTGCGGAAAACGCCGATTCCCAGTCCGCCTGTCCCGATATGGGTTCCAATGCTCATAGTCAGCGGAGAGTAAACCAGTTCCATATCCGGAAAGTTCTTCTGCATTTCAGCACGAAAGGCTGCCAGCGAGCCTTCGTCCATTGGCGTATTTGCAATTCCCACTTTCAGTACACCCTGCTCCTTCAGATGAGAAAAACGGGAAGAAATATCATCTTTTACCGCCTGCAGCATGATCCGGAAGGCGGACTTCATGCCCCTGGTTTTGGCGTGGGAATCCAGTTTGCCGCCCTGTATGGTGAGAACCGGCTTCAGCCGCAGTACGGTGCCGACTGCTGCCGCGGCGGGGGTGATCCGTCCGCCTTTTTTCAGATATTTCAGCGTATCTACGGCAATATAGATGCTGGCGTCCAGAGCTTCCTTTTCCAGGATCTCTTTGATTTCTGCTGCTGTTTTTCCTTCTTCTGCCAGAGCCCCGGCATCATATACCGACTGGAGCTGGGGCACTGAAATGCGGTGGTTGTCCACAACGTATACTTTTCCTCTGTAAGCATCGTCATCTGACAGCATAACAGCAGTCTGACATGTATTGCTCAGTCCGGAGGACATGGGAATAAAAATGACCTGGTCATAGTCTTTTAAAAGCCTGTCCCACATAGCGGTGACATCGCCGGGGGATGGCTGAGATGTAGTGATTTCCGCCCCTGCGGCCTGTTTCTTATAAAAATCTTCTGCAGTAATGTCCACCCCTTCAAAGTAAGTGCGGCCATCGATGATTACAGGCATGGGAATAACGTGGATTCCCAGCTTCCTGCCTTCCTCCGGCATAATACCGCAGTTGCTGTCCGTCATAATTGCAATTCCAGACATAATGATCCCCCTTTGCTTGATCGTTATTTTAACAGGTGTTAAAATTATAGCAAAACGATACCAGAATAACAATGAACAAAAACGGTAAAATGTAAGCTATTTATACAGAAAAACCAAAGGTGTAAGGAAATGGAAGATAAACGGATTACGAAGACAAAACGAAGTCTGAAGGCGGCTATGATTGAGATGCTTTCAAAGGAGGATTTTGAGCACATTTCTATTACAGAACTGTGCAGGCAGGCCGAGATCAGCAGAATTACATTTTATTCCCACTATAATGACAAGTATGCGCTTCTGGATGAAATATTTGACGATATGCTGCGGATCGGGACAGAGGACTATTACCGGAGACAGAAAGAAAACAATCCTTCCGGGAGACTGGCGGCCGGATATGTGAATATGCTGGACAGCATTCTGGAATTATATTATGAACGGTTTGATTTCTTTCAGCATGCGAATCCGGAGAAGAATCCATATCTGGCCTCACGCCTGTACAGTATTATTCTTGATACGGTGGAGATGCATACGCTTCATGTGAAAAAGAGGCTCCGGCTGAAGTACTCTCCCAAAAAGATCGCCGGGTTTGTGTGCTTCGGAATGCTTGGTTTTGTTAATGAGTCACACAAAGATAATACCCCGCTGGCGCAGATCCGGCAGGAAGCAAGAGAGCTTCTGACTGATCTGCTGCATTCCGGCGTGCTTACGGACAGGGAAAGGCAGAACTGAGAGAACCTGTCACGCTGACGGAAAGCAGATTCGGCAGGAGGGAAAACCCCGGGGGTCCGGAACAGTGAAAAACAGAAATAAAAAAACCGGACAGAAACGTCCGGAAAATAGAATGGAAGCAACGGGGCTCGAACCCGTGACCTCTCGCGTGTGAGGCGAACGCTCATCCCAGCTGAGCTATGCTTCCATACTGATTATTATAGCACTCCGGGCGGGAATTTCAATATGCATTTTCTGCCGCAGCCGGGGGGATGCGTTTCGTGTTGCGTAGTGTTGTAAAATGCTGCGCGGATTCTGACGTTTCCGAATGATTCTGAAAGAACTGAAATGCAGCAAACCGCATATTTACGCACAAAAACAAAAATCCCGCAACCACATGGGTTACGGGATTGATGCGGAAGAAGAGACTTGAACTCTCACAGGATTAACTCCCACTAGAACCTGAATCTAGCGCGTCTGCCATTCCGCCACTTCCGCTCGACAAGTGATATCTTATCACATTGAATTCTGTTTGTAAACCCCTAAAATAAAAAAAATTACGAGAGTGAAACAGGCAGTTCCTGATGCGCCGTTCCGCCCTGCTGAATTCTTTTCCTTTATAATGTACCGGTGGTCTGTCCGCGCCTTGCTGCAGCAGACGGACCGCCGGTATAAGGAGGGTCATATAAATAAAGTACAATCCAGATGCCTGAATGAAAGCGGACAGATTATACGGCACGAAGATACTGCACGCTGTAAGGCGGCATCTGAAGCTGCCCCTGAAGAGAAATCTTTTCCGCAGATGCTGTGTTTTCCGGAGCATCAGAATTCTCAGAGTTTTCTGTACTCTCAGCAGCTGATTTAATATCTTCTGTGATATCTGTATTCAGCAGCTCTGTATACTCGCCCTGAAGTTCTCCGTTTCCTGCAGTGTAAGGAGTATCTGATGCATTGACTGCGACCAGAACCCGGTCATGATCTGTCCTGCGTTCAAAAACAAGCTGATGATTGGTAATTACTACGTTTTTATAATAACCATTGCACAGAGCATCGCTGGTCCTGCGGACGGCGATCAGTTTCCGGATGAAGTCTGTCAGTTCGTTTGGTTTTGGCTCTTCAAAACAGGGGCGCAGGGCATAGTCGTTATCCGGAGCTTTCTCCCCTTCTTCTCCCCACTCGCTTCCATAATAGATGCACGGGATGCCGGGCATTCCGAAGAGGACGCCGTAGGCCAGGGGAAGATGATTCTTATTTGTCAGTATGCTGGCAATTCTGGTTACATCATGATTGTCCACAAAATTCATCAGATGCTTGCCCCGATAGAGACACCACTGTTCCGCACCGTACTGGCGGTTCAGGGAGTGTGCGATTTCAAACATATTCATGCTGTTGAAACTGGAATAAATGCCTTTATAACATTCATAGTTTGTGCAGCTGTGGAGCATTTCGTCATTTACAATCAGGTTATAGTCTCCGAACAGTACTTCGCCGATGAGAGCAAATCCGGGTTTGATTTCTTCGCAGAAACGGCGGAGACGTTTCATAAAATCGTGATCCAGAGAATAGGCTACATCCAGGCGAAGTCCGTCAATCCCGAATTCCTCGATCCACATTTTCACGCAGCTGAGGAGATAGTCTGTTACGGCCGGATTGCGGAGGTTCAGTTTTACAAGTTCGTAATGCCCTTCCCAGCCCTCGTACCAGAATCCGTCGTTGTAGCCGCTGTTTCCATCGAAATTGATGCAGAACCAGTCCTTGTACGGTGAGTCCCATTTCTTTTCCTGTACGTCTTTGAAAGCCCAGAAGCCCCGGCCCACATGATTGAATACGCCGTCCAGCATGATCTTGACATTGTGCCTGTGAAGAGTCTGACAGACTTCTTTAAAATCTTCGTTTGTACCCAGCCGGCAGTCGATTTTCATAAAGTCTCTCGTATCGTAGCCATGATTGTCAGATTCGAAAATCGGGTTGAGGATAATGGAGCCGATGCCAAGATCCTGCAGATATTCTGCCCATTCCCCGATTTTCAGAATCCGGTGCGCGGTAATTCCGTCATTGTGTACCGGCGCTCCGCAGAATCCGATGGGATATATCTGGTAAAAAGTTTCATTGTAAGCCCACATATTATGCTTCCTTTCTTAGTTGATATTTTTGCTGTATCTGAGAAAAGCCTCTGTATGCAGTTCCGGCCTTTCTGTCCCTGTTTAAGTATACCATGAACCGGCAGAAATGGAAAGCAGGGAGGAAACGGAGAAAAAAGGAAGGAACAGCTCAAAAGATGGCGGAATTGTGATATAATTCTTTCGAAAAGTATCAGCAAAGCTGCATGGCAGAGGGGATTTGTTTCCGTAAGGCAGAAGAAAAAGAAATCCCGGACAGGAGGTGGCAGTATGAAAAGAAGAGAAAACTATATCAAAAAGAGTATATCTGCACTGACTCTCGCGGGCATGCTGGCTGTGTCCGTATGTCCCCTGAGCGCCTCAGCGGAAAACATGCCGGACAGCGCAGTTCCGGCAGAAGAGCATGAGGCATCATCCGCGGCAGATTTGTCAGAAGATAACGGCGGCCTGCAGGAAGATGAAAACAAATCTGCGGCCGCAGAAGGTACGCAGGACAATCTGATTCAGCTGACCGGGGAAGGCGGCCGGGAACAGTGCGGCAGCGGGCAGAACGAAGAGCAGAGTGAGGACGGCGGGCAGCAGAGCGGCAATATTGTGGATACCGTGCCGTCGGACACTGCATTTTCCCAGACCGATGCTGCTACGGGAATCTGTGCGGAAGCCGCCGCAGGCGTTTTTCCTGCCGGTACGCTGATGATAGTAACACCTCTGGCTGAAGGGGGAAATTATGACCTCCTTCAGACGCTTCTGTCAGCCGCGGCAGATCAGTTCCAGGTATGTGACATCAGCTTCTTTTCTGTATCAGCGCCGGATTTTTCGGATATGAAGCCGGTACAGCCTCAGGGAAATGTGAAAATACAGATGCCGGTTCCGGAGGGGTATGACCTGTCCCGGCTTGCTGTTTATCATATCAGTACAGACGGAGGAATGACAGAGATTCCTTTTGAACTGCAGAACGGCAGCGCGGTATTTGAGACGGACCGGTTCAGTCTGTATGCTCTTCTGGAACAGAAAGAGACGCAGACGGATCTGCCGTCTTCCCTTGAAATGACAGATAAGATTTCCCGGCTTGATCTGAACCGGACACATAACGGGGACGGCAGCGGCGCCGGGGACGGCAGCGGAACTTCGGCCCGGTTGGATTCCGGAGCGGGATTTTCGGAATATTCCAGTCCTCAGACAGGGGATAATCTGAATGAAAAAGCTCTGGTTTCCCGGCTATTTCTGATGTCCGCGGCGCTGCTGGTGTCTGTGGGAACAGTGCGTGCCGGGTGCAAAAGGAAAAAAGCAGCAGAAGGAACCTGCGGCAAAGAAAATTAATATAAGAAAAATCTTGACAGGAATTGTTCGGAGTACTATAATATTACAGCATGACTAAAGGAGAAACAGTATGCGCCATAGCCCCGGAGTATGCTGATTTCAAATATATAAAGCTAAACAAGCAAACGTTATCTGATGATTTTATAGGAGGAACACCCATGAAAACTTATATGGCTAACCCTGACAAGATTGAAAGAAAATGGTATGTGGTTGACGCTGCCGGCTGCACATTAGGACGTCTTGCATCTGAGGTCGCTAAAGTGCTCAGAGGAAAGAATAAACCGGAGTATACACCGCACATTGATACAGGCGATTATGTAATCGTTGTAAATGCTGAGAAAGTAAAAGTAACAGGAAAGAAACTTCAGCAGAAGATCTACTACAACCACTCTGATTATGTCGGAGGAATGAAAGAGACAACACTTGCCGAGATGATGGCAAAGAAACCGGAAAAAGTGATTGAGCTGGCTGTTAAAGGAAT
>DXIU01000110.1 GCA_019112765.1 Candidatus Mediterraneibacter norwichensis
AATAAAAGGAAAGAAAAAGGTTTTGTCGAATATATAATATAGGGTGTTCTTTGAGACCAGTATACAAGGAACAGCGTGGAGGAAGACATGTACTATTCAGACGAACTGATTGAAGAGATAAGAACAAGAAATGATATAGTAGATGTAATATCCGGTTATGTCCGGCTGCAGAAAAAGGGAAGTTCATATTTCGGGCTGTGCCCGTTCCATAATGAAAAGTCCCCTTCTTTTTCCGTAAGCAGACAGAAACAGATGTATTACTGTTTTGGATGCGGAGCGGGAGGAAATGTATTTACATTTCTTATGGAATATGAAAATTTTTCTTTTGTGGAAGCAGTAAAGTATCTGGCGGATCGGGCGGGGATCGCTCTCCCGGAACGGGAATACTCAAAAGAGGCAAAAGAAAGAGCAGATTTGAAGTCGTCGATACTTGAGATTAATAAGCAGGCGGCAAAATATTTTTATGTACAGCTCAAATCCGAGCGTGGGAAACAGGCCTATACATATCTGAAAAACAGAGGACTGTCGGACAGTACAATTACAGCCTTTGGACTGGGATATTCCAATAAGTACAGTGATGATCTGTACAAATACCTCAGAAGCCGGGGATACAGTGAGGATCTGATACGTCAGGCAGGACTGATTAATACAGATGAACGGCAGGGAGTCTATGACAAGTTCTGGAACAGAGTGATTTTTCCGATTATGGATGTAAACAGCCGGGTAATCGGATTCGGCGGAAGAGTGATGGGCGATGCCAGGCCCAAGTACTTAAATTCACCGGAAACTCCGGTGTTTGATAAAAGCCGGAATCTGTACGGCCTGAATCGCGCAAGATCATCCCGAAAGCCATATTTCCTTCTGTGTGAAGGCTATATGGATGTGATTTCCCTGCATCAGGCAGGATTTACAAATGCTGTGGCTTCTCTGGGCACGGCGCTTACCACCGGACATGCTTCTTTGATTAAACGCTATGTAAAGGAAGTCTATCTGACTTATGACAGTGATGAAGCCGGAACAAAAGCAGCTCTCCGGGCGCTTCCTTTACTCAAGGATGCAGGAATATCGGCAAAGATTATCCGGATGGATCCCTATAAAGACCCGGATGAATTCATTAAAAATCTGGGAAAAGAGGAGTATGAAAAACGGATTCAGAATGCCAGAAACGGATTCCTTTTCAGTCTTGAAATGCTGGAAAAAGACTACGATATGTCATCTCCGGAGGGAAAAACCGATTTCTTCCGGGAGACGGCAGGACGCCTTCTGGAGTTTGAGGATGAGCTGGAGAGAAATAATTACATAGAGGCGGTAGCTTCCACTTATAAGATCAGTAAAGAAAGTCTGACGAAACTGGTTGCCAGGACGGCTGTAAATGCCGGAATGGCCAGGCCGGTGCAGCGGCCGAAGAAAGCCGGGGGGAATGATAAGCCGAAGGAAAATGGTATTCTCACTTCCCAGAAAGCGCTGCTTACATGGATGATCGAGAGCGAAAAGGTTTTTGACTGTATCAGCAGCTACATCAGTCCGGATGATTTTACCGGAGAAATTTACCGCAGAGTAGCGGAGCTCCTGTATGAGCAGAGAAAAAACGGAGAACTGAATGCTGCCCGGATTCTGAATCATTTTACAGAAGAGAGCGATCACAGAGAAGCCGCGTCACTTTTCCATACACGGATCAAGGAACTGAAAACAAAAGAAGAGAGGGAACAGGCGCTGCGGGAGACGATTCTCAAAGTGAAAGCTCACAGAATCAATCAGAAAACTCTTGAACTGGATCCCTCGGATATGGCCGGACTTCAGCATCTGATGGAGGAAAAGAGGAAGCTGGAAGAGCTGAGACAACTGCATATTTCTATTGATTAAGGATAAAATAAAACAAGATAGCCCGCGTGTCTGCGCGGCGAAGGAAGGATGGACACATGGAAGAAAACACACAGCAGAAGTTTCTGGAAAGAATGAATGAACTGGTTGCGCTGGGAAAGAAGAAAAAGAGCATACTGGATGTTCAGGAAATCAATGATTTCTTTTCGGATATGGAACTGAATACAGACCAGATGGAGAAGGTATTTGATTATCTGGAAGCGAACAACATAGATGTGCTGCGTATCAGCGGAGATGCGGCGGATGATATCGAGGTAGAGATTGATGATATTATTCCCGATGAAGAAGAAGTTGATATGGAGAATATCGATCTGTCAGTTCCGGAAGGCGTCAGCATAGAAGATCCGGTGCGTATGTATCTGAAGGAAATCGGAAAAGTCCCCCTCCTGAGCGCCGAACGCGAGATAGAGCTTGCGAAGAGAATGGAAGAAGGAGATGAGGAGGCAAGAAAAGAGCTTGCCGAAGCCAATCTTCGTCTGGTGGTCAGCATCGCCAAACGGTATGTAGGCCGTGGAATGCTGTTCCTTGACCTGATTCAGGAAGGGAATCTGGGCCTGATTAAGGCTGTGGAAAAATTTGATTATCATAAGGGCTATAAATTCAGCACCTATGCTACATGGTGGATCCGCCAGGCGATTACCAGGGCGATTGCCGATCAGGCACGAACAATCCGTATTCCGGTGCATATGGTGGAAACGATCAATAAACTGATACGGGTTTCCAGACAGCTCCTTCAGGAACTGGGAAGAGAACCTCTCCCCGAGGAGATCGCAAAAGAGCTGGACATGCCTGTGGAACGTGTGCGTGAGATCCTGAAAATTTCACAGGAGCCGGTTTCTCTTGAGACTCCGATCGGAGAGGAAGAGGACAGCCATCTGGGAGACTTTATACAGGACGATAATGTACCGGTACCGGCGGAAGCGGCTGCCCAGACGCTTCTGAAAGAGCAGCTGGATGAAGTGCTTGATACCCTGACAGAGAGAGAACAGAAAGTGCTCCGCCTCCGGTTCGGCATGAATGACGGCCGCGCCCGCACGCTGGAAGAAGTCGGAAGAGAGTTTGATGTAACAAGAGAGCGTATCCGTCAGATTGAGGCAAAGGCGCTCCGGAAACTCCGCCATCCAAGCAGAAGCAGAAAGCTGAGGGATTACCTTGACTGATCAGAGTGGCGGGAAAACTTCCGGACGTTCCTCAGATCTGTCCGCCCGGCTGCAGGCGGTGGCCGGGCTTGTAACTGACGGATACCGGCTGGCGGATATTGGCACAGACCATGCCTATATTCCGATCTGGCTGGTGAAGACAGGGCGTATTCCCGGCGCTGTAGCGGCCGACATAAATAAAGGGCCTCTGAAAAGAGCGATGGAACATATCCGGGCGAATGGACTGGAAAGCCGGATTGACATCCGCCTGTCGGATGGATTTTCGGCATTGACTCCGGGTGAAGTTCAGTCCGCGGTTCTGGCAGGTATGGGCGGCGGTCTTATGATACGTATTCTGAAAGAAGGTATCCGCGTAGTGGAATGTCTGGAAGAATGCATTCTGCAGCCTCAGTCTGAAATAGAAAAAGTAAGAGCCTTTCTTCTTGAGGAAGGCTTTTTGTTTCTGGAAGAGAATATGGTGCGGGAGGATGGAAAATACTATCCGATGATGAAGGTAAGGATGCCGGGCAGAGAAAAAACAGAACCGGAAAAGCGGAAAAAGGACTGGGAAAAGGAGCAGAAACAAATCTGGACGGAAGCGGAGATAAGATATGGAAAGCTTCTGCTGGAGGGGCGGAATCCTGTTCTGCGTGAATTTCTGGAAAGGGAAAGACGCATAAAACAGCAGATTCTTTCGCGTCTGGAAACAGAAGATTCCGGCAGAATCAGGGAAAGACGGAAAGCAGTGAAAGAGGAACTGGAATGTACAGAGAAAGGATTGAGTTATTATGCTGTGCAAAGAGATTATACAGGTGATTGAGGCGGCTTTTCCGAGAGGAGCAGCACTAGATTTCGACAATGTCGGACTTCTGGCGGGCCGGACAGAAAAAGAAGTGAACCGGATCTATCTGGCACTGGATGCTACGGATCATGTGATTGAGTGCGCGGAAAAAGCAGGCGCAGATATGCTGATTACACATCATCCCCTTATTTTTTCTCCGATAAAAAGGGTGACAGATGAGGATTTTATCGGCCGGAGAATCGTACGGCTTATTCAGAATGATATTTCTTATTATGCCATGCATACGAACTATGACGTGCTTGGAATGGCAGAGCTTTCAGAGCACATTCTGGATATCCGGAATGCCAGGGTTCTTGATGTTACAGCGGCTGAGAACGGAGAAGAGCAGGGGATCGGCAGAATCGGAAATCTGGAAAAACCCATGTCTCTGGCGGAATGCTGCACTCATGTCCGGCATAGGCTGAAACTGGGAAGTCTGAAAGTATTCGGGGATATGGATCAGACTGTATATAGAATTGCTGTATCCCCGGGAGCGGGAAAATCCGCTATTCCTGCAGCAATAGAAAAAGGAGCGGATGTTCTTGTTACAGGAGATATCGGACATCACGACGGTCTGGATGCCGTAGCACAGGGCCTGGCAGTAATCGATGCGGGACACTATGGAACAGAGTATATCTTTATGGACGATATGAAACGGTTTCTGGCAGATAAGCTTCCAGGCCTGGAGGTAGATACAGCCCCTGTTATTCATCCGTTTCAGGTAATTCCGTAGAAGTTATCCGTTATTTTCAAATATGCAGAAATCATTCCGCAAAAGGAGGAAAAAAATGGCAGTTCAGAGCTGTACAGTTATGATAGATGGAGAAGAACGCAGGTATGAGAAAGGAACTGCGTACAGAGAAATTGCAGAAGAATATCAGTCCCGTTATGATCACCAGATTGTGCTTGTGTTCGTAGATCAGCTGCGCCTGCAGGAACTGACGAAAACCGTGCAGAAAGACTGTACTCTGACATTTGTTACAACCGCTGATGAGATCGGTCATGCAACATATGTGAGGAGTTTATGCTTCCTTCTGGTGAAAGCACTTTACGATACGGCAGGGCATGACAGAATCCAAAGGGTACGGATTCATTTTTCACTGGGCTGCGGCTATTACTGTACAGTTGATGGAAAAGTGGAAACGAATGCGGAATTCCTTGAAAAGGTTTCACAGCGGATGAAAGAACTGTCAGAAGAGGCGCTTCCGATCCGGAAGCGCTCCGTCCATACAGATGAAGCTGTGGAGAGATTTCACAGACATGGAATGTATGATAAAGAGAAGCTTTTTGAATTCAGGCGGGTATCGAAAGTTAATATTTACAGCATTAATGAATTTGAAGACTATTATTACGGTTATATGGTACCGGATACCGGCTGCCTGAAATTTTTTTCTCTGATTCCATATGACGAAGGCTTTGTAATCCAGATGCCGTCCAGAGAAAATCCGGAAGAAGTTCCGGTGTTTGAGCCGCTCCCGAAACTGTTCCATGTGCTGAAAGAATCTGTCCGGTGGGGAGACAGACAGGAGATTGACACGGTAGGAGCGCTGAATGAAATGGTTACCAGGTACGATATGCGGGAGATAGTACTTGTTCAGGAAGCATATCAGGAGAGAAGAATCGGGGAAATTGCCAAGCAGATCGCAGACCGGGGAAATGTGAAATTTGTACTGGTAGCAGGCCCTTCCTCTTCCGGAAAAACAACCTTTTCCCACAGACTTGGAATTCAGCTCCGGGTGAATGGTTTCCGGCCGCATCCTATTGCGGTAGACAACTATTTTGTGGATCGGGAACATACGCCAAGAGACGAAAACGGGAATTACAATTTTGAGTGCCTCGAGGCAATTGATATAGAGAAATTTAATGATGATATGGGGCGTCTTCTCAATGGCGAGGAGATTTATCTCCCGATTTTTAACTTCAAGACCGGGAGGAGAGAGTATGAAACGCATCCGAAGAAACTGGGGGATAATGACATACTTATTATAGAAGGAATTCATTGCCTGAATCCCAAACTGTCAGAGATGCTAAGCGATGAGAATAAGTTCAAAGTATATATCAGCGCGCTTACGCAGCTGAATATTGATGAACATAACCGGATCCCATCGACAGATGGCAGGCTGATCCGCCGCCTGGTGCGGGACGCAAGAACGCGTGGGGCATCTGCAATGAGAACCATTGCCATGTGGCCTTCCGTGCGCAGAGGAGAGGAAGAAAATATTTTCCCCTATCAGGAGAATGCAGATGTGATGTTTAACTCCTCTCTATTATACGAACTGGCAGTGCTGAAACAGTATGTGGAGCCTCTGCTTTTCGGTGTGGATCGTGATTCAGAGGAATATATTGAGGCAAAACGCCTGCTGAAATTTTTTGATTATTTTGTGGGAATCGGAAGCGAGAATGTGCCGACAAACTCTCTGCTGAGAGAATTTATCGGCGGCGGATGCTTCAGAGTGTAAACAAAGAAAAGCGAAAAGGAGTGCTGCAGTCACCTGATCAGCAGCTCCTTTTTCGCTTCCGGGTTATCCGGCTCTATGGAGTTCAGAGAGCATCCGTGTAAATTTTCCTGAGATTCTCTATTCGTGAACACATGTTCTGCAGCAGCAGATCAGCAAGAGTTATAGCGGTCATAGATTCCACTACGACAACGGCCCGAGGAACGATAAGCGGATCGTGGCGTCCCTTAACCAGAATTTCTGTATCTTCTCCTGCCTCATTTACAGTGCTCTGCGTCCGGGAAATGGAGGAAGTGGGCTTTACGGCTGCACGCAGGATAAGAGAAGATCCGTCGCTCAGGCCGCCAAGAGAACCGCCGGCATGATTGGTTCTTTTACATACTTTTTTCCCGTCCATATAGAAAGGATCATTATTTTGACTCCCAACAGAGGCAGAAGCACGGAAACCGTCCCCGATTTCTACTCCTTTCACAGCACCAATAGACATAACTGCCTGGGCAAGAAGTGCATCGAGTTTGTCGAATACCGGTTCTCCCAGTCCGGCAGGGAGGCCGTCTGCGGTACATTCTATAATTCCCCCGCAGGAATCACACTGTGACATAAGAGCAGAAACGTATTCGCCCGCCTTTTCCGCTATGGCATTGTTTGGCAGATAAAAGCTGTTTTCTGATATTTCGGAAAAATGATATTCCTCTTCAGAAACTGTGTAAGGTCCGATGGATTTGGCATATGCGCGGACTGAAATTCCCAGTTCCTTCAGGAGCACAGAAGCGACTGCCCCTGCGGCGACACGTCCGATTGTCTCCCGGCCGGAAGAACGCCCGCCGCCCCGGTAATCCCGGATGCCGTATTTTTCAAAAAATCCGTAATCTGCATGCCCCGGGCGGAAGGTATGGGCAATATTGCCGTAATCCCGGGATCGCTGATCCTGATTGCGTACCAGGAGAGAAATGGGGGTACCGGTTGTTTTCCCCTCAAAGACACCGGAGAGAATCTCTACAGTATCTGATTCACTGCGCTTTGTTGTATATTTGCTCTGTCCGGGTCTGCGCCTGTCGAGAAATACCTGTATTACATCTTCGCTCAGAGAAAGGCCGGCGGGACATCCGTCTATCACAACACCGATTCCTGCTCCGTGGGATTCCCCCCAGGTTGTAATCCGAAACAGTTTTCCAAATGATGATCCACTCATTCTGTAAATCTCCCTTCAAAAGTTCACATTTATAGTTATTTCCCGATAAAAAAGAGGAAATTTTATCACACAAGAGTCATTATATAGGAAGAAACAGATCTGCGCAAGTAAGAGAAAGTATTTCACCTTCCGGGTATGTAAAAAAGAAATCAAAAAGAATTCACTGTACTTTTTTGGTTTTTCGTACTATAATGATGCCGAGATGCTGGAAAAGGAGAGAGATGGATAATTGATGAGCAAAGAAAATAATAGAGAATCCAGAACACCTTCTGAAGAAATAAATATAACAGACATCAATGTGGATGAGACAGCCGCGGAAACAGAGGACACGGAGAAGGAAAATAAAGAAATCTTCGAAGAGACCGCGCAGCCTGAAGAGTATGCTGAAGAATGGAAAGAGGAAGACACTGCAGATGAAACTGCAGAAGAAGATACAGAACCAGATCAGGAAGCACCTGAAGAAAAGGAGCAGCTTTCCGGAAAAGAGAGACGCCGCAGACGGCGCCGGAAGAGAAAGAAAAAAAGCATCAGGAAGCCCGGAAAGAAATTTTTCCTTATAACAGGGGGAATACTTGGATGTCTGGTTCTGGTATATCTTGGAATATCCGCTTATTTTATCAGTCACTTCTATATTAATACAACGATTAACGGCAAGGATTTTTCAGGAAAAACCCAGGCAGCTGTGGAAGATTACATTAAACAGCAGGTAGATGGATACGAACTGACAATTGTAGAGCAGAACAATGACAGAAATATCATACAAGGCTCGGAGATCGGTCTGAAATATAAAGAGAGTTCAGCGATTAAAGATGTCATGGACTCCCAGAATCCACTTCTGTGGCCCGCAGGATTTTTTACCAGATCAGATGAGAGTGTGTCTGTCGGCGTAGAGTATGATGAGACTCTGCTGGATGAGAAAATTCAGTCTCTTAAGGCGCTGACAAAAGATCAGACAGAGTCTGTTTCCGCTTATCCGAAGTATGACGGCAGCTCTTTTGTAATTGAGCCGGAGGTGTATGGCTCGGCTGTAGATACAGAGGTTCTGAAAGAAAAGATTACCCAGTATATTACAGAATTCAGAGATGTTTTAAACATGATGGATGAGGGCTGCTATACGCTTCCCAGATTTACCTCAACATCCGAAGAAGTGCAGAATGCCTGTGATACTATGAATCAGTATATTAAGGCGAAAATCACTTATACAATGGATGAGGAAGTTGTGGTGGACAAAGAACTTATATCACAGTGGATTTCCTGTGATGATGAGATGAATGTAACGTTCGATGAAGATGCGGTTAAACAGTGGATGCGCGAATTCGGCCAGAAATATGATACGGTTGGAACAACAAGAAGTATTACGACCCCGGACGGCAAGACCACGGAGGTATCCGGCGGTACATATGGCTGGATCGTAAACGAAGCGGAAGAAACGCAGAAACTGATTGAAAACATTAAAAATGGTGATACTGTGACAAAAGAACCGGAATACAAACAGACTGCAGCCTCCCGGGCGGAGCAGGACTGGGGAACCACTTATATAGAGGTGGATATCTCAGAGCAGAAAATGTGGTACATTGTGGATGGTTCTGTTGCCCTGACATCAGATGTGGTAACCGGGCTTCCTGCAGATGACAGAGATACGCCTACCGGAGTTTACTATATTTTATATACGGAACGGGATTCAACGCTGAAAGGTGAAATTGATCCTGCTACAGGAGAACCTTCCTATGAGACGCCGGTAGCATTCTGGATGCCCTTCACCAATCAGGGACATGGATTTCATGATGCCACATGGCAGGCAAGGTTCGGCGGAGACTGGTACAGGTCACATGGTTCCCATGGGTGTGTAAATATGCCTTATGATAAAGCGTCTCAGCTTTTTGATATGATAGAAGCGGGAACGCCGGTCATCATTCACAACTAATTGATATATGAGGAAGCAGAATTCTGCTTCCTCATATATATGTATGTATGTACATCTGCGAATGACACAGATCAAAAAAAGAAGGAGTAAAAGATAAAATGACATATGAACTTCTGAAAAAAGACGGAAAGGCTAAACGCGCGCGATTTCACACTGTACACGGTACGATAGAGACCCCGGTGTTTATGAATGTGGGAACAGCTGCCGCGATCAAAGGAGCGGTTTCTACAGACGATCTCCGGCAGATTAAGACACAGGTTGAACTATCCAATACCTACCATCTTCATGTCAGACCAGGAGATGAAGTGATAAAAAAGCTGGGAGGACTTCATCGGTTTATGAACTGGGACAGACCCATACTTACAGACTCAGGCGGATTTCAGGTGTTTTCCCTTTCCTCGCTGAGAAAAATTAAAGAAGAAGGAGTACATTTTCACTCTCATGTAGACGGAAGAAAGATTTTTATGGGACCGGAGGAAAGTATGCAGATACAGTCAAATCTGGCATCTACTATTGCCATGGCATTTGATGAGTGCCCCTCCAGTGTGGCGGATAAAAAGTATATGTCGGATTCTGTGGAGCGGACGACGCGCTGGCTGGCCCGCTGCAAAAATGAGATGGCCCGGCTGAACTCTCTGCCGGATACAATCAATCCGCACCAGATGCTTTTCGGAATTAATCAGGGCGGTATTTATGAAGATATTCGGATTGCTCATGCACAGCAGATTACAGAACTTGATCTGGACGGTTATGCCATCGGAGGTCTGGCAGTGGGAGAGAGCCATGAAGAAATGTACCGGATTCTGGATGCTGTAGTCGCATATCTTCCGGAGAATAAGCCGACGTATCTTATGGGAGTAGGGACTCCTGCAAATATACTGGAGGCAGTGGACCGTGGAGTTGATTTTTTTGACTGTGTATACCCTACAAGAAACGGAAGGCATGGGCATGTGTATACCAATCACGGCAAACTGAATCTTTTCAACGCAAGATATGAGCTGGATGACAGCCCGATTGAAGAAGGATGCGGCTGTCCGGCATGCAGAAGTTACAGTCGGGCCTATATCCGTCATCTGCTTAAAGCAAAAGAAATGCTGGGCATGCGGCTGTGCGTTCTTCATAATCTGTATTTCTATAATACAATGATGGAGGAAATCAGAGATGCCATTGATGCCGGGGAGTATCAGGAGTATAAGAAAAGAAAACTTTCAGCAATGGCCGGTCCCACGGTATTGAACTGACGGTTTTTCCCAAAAGATACTTGAACAATGGACGGATATTGTGTATAGTATTCTTATCGTCTCCCGGATTCTGGATTCTTCCGGGAAGAAGATTGCGGAACACAATTAGTTAGGAGGAAAAGTATAATTATGCAGATGATAGGATTGCTTGCTGTATATGCTATTATTATCGGAGGAATGTGGTTTCTTCTTATGCGTCCTCAGAAGAAGGAGCAGAAGAGACTTCAGGCAATGCTCTCTACGATGGAAGTGGGAGATACAGCTTTGACGACAAGCGGCTTTTACGGCGTCATTATTGATATTACAGATGATGATGTGATAGTAGAATTCGGAAATAATAAAAACTGCCGTATTCCTATGCAGAAATCTGCAATTGCGCAGATCGAAAAGCCCAATGCAGAGTAAGAAAAATAAACCATAGTTGAAATGAAAAACTGACAGAGCGATGTAATTAAGAAGCATCGCGTCTGTCAGTTTTTATTATGTTCTGAAATGATTATTCGAGCCCGAGAAGCCGGGTGACTGAAGTCTGGAAAATTATGGAAAACTGAATAAGCTCATAATCCGTAACAATCCGTTCCCCTGTTTCAATTCGGCTGATTGCTTTCTGGGCGATGTTCAAACCGGCCAGCTGGGCTTTGGCAGCCAGCTGCTCCTGTGACAGGAATCTGGCCTCCCGCAGTGCTTTAATCTGAATACCGGATACGTTACATCTGCCATCAGGTTGTCTGTAAATTTTCAAAATTATCTCCTTCTCTACTTCTTTAAATTAGATTTCACATAGGTTACAGTTCACACGTCCGCCAGTAGAAACTAGAAAAAAATAGCGCACCTCTGCCTCCGACAGGACTGCCGGAGGTATGATGCTGACTGATATTACGTAATTCTCAGGTGACAGGAACGCCTTTTCTTATTGTCAGAAGTACGGAAAATAATTTAGAGCGCCCTCCATTTTTTGGCGCAAAGACTTGAAACAAAGATTGAAATGCGGTATGATAAAAACTATCAGTATTTTTCATTCGAAGGGATGGGGTAAGATGGAGTTGAAAATCGGAGTAATTAAAGGAGACGGAATTGGTCCGGAGATTGTGGACGAGGCGCTGAAAGTTCTGGACCGGGTGGGAAAAGTGTATGGACACACATTTTCTTATACGCAGCTTCTGATGGGAGGAGCATCTATTGATGTGAACGGCGTTCCTCTTACTGAGGAAACTTTGAATCTTGCAAAAGAAAGCGATGCGGTGCTGATGGGTTCTATCGGGGGAGACGCAAAGACATCCCCTTGGTATCAGCTGGAACCGTCAAAACGGCCGGAAGCAGGACTTCTTGCTCTGCGAAAGGGTCTGAATCTTTTTGCGAACCTCCGTCCTGCAGTTCTTTATGATGAGCTCAGAGGCGCCTGCCCCCTGAAAGAAGAGATTTCCGGGCGGGGATTTGACATGATGATTATGAGAGAACTTACAGGCGGTCTCTACTTTGGAAGAAGAAGCACAGAGGAAGTAAATGGTATACTGACCGCAAGAGATGAGCTTACATATAATGAAAATGAGATAAGCAGGATTGCGAAACGTGGATTCGATATCGCCATGAAACGAAGAAAAAAAGTAACCAGCGTAGACAAGGCGAATGTTCTGGATTCCTCCAGGCTATGGAGAAAGGTTGTGGAAGAAGTGGCAGCTGATTATCCGGAAGTCACACTGGAACATATGCTGGTTGATAACTGTGCTATGCAGCTGGTAAAGGATCCGGCTCAGTTTGATGTGATTCTGACGGAGAACATGTTCGGCGACATTTTATCTGATGAGGCAAGCATGGTTACCGGTTCTATAGGAATGCTCGCTTCTGCAAGTCTGAATGAGACGAAATTCGGACTGTACGAACCCAGTGGAGGATCTGCTCCGGATATTGCCGGAAAGGGAATCGCAAATCCGATTGCGACGATTTTATCGGCGGCAATGATGCTGAGATATTCTTTCGACCTGGATACAGAAGCAGACGCCGTTGAAAAGGCGGTCGGAGATGTTCTGAAAGACGGATACCGCACCATTGATATTATGTCAGAAGGGAAAATACAGATCGGCACCTCGGAGATGGGAGACAGGATCTGTTCATATATTCAGTAAATATAAAGAGAGTATAATACAGACAGAAAGTGAGGAGATTTAAGTTGATAAGTGATACGGTTACAAAAGGTGTACAGCAGGCGCCCCACAGATCTTTGTTTAACGCACTTGGCATGACACAGGAGGAGCTCGACCGGCCGCTGATCGGTGTAGTCAGCTCCTACAGTGAAATCATTCCCGGCCATATGAATCTGGATAAAATTACAGAGGCCGTGAAGATGGGTGTGGCAATGGCGGGAGGAACCCCGGTAATGGTTCCTGCAATTGCGGTATGCGATGGTATCGCAATGGGGCATATCGGCATGAAATATTCTCTTGTGACAAGAGATCTGATTGCGGATTCTACGGAAGCACTGGCACTGGCTCATCAGTTTGACGGACTTGTTATGATACCGAACTGTGACAAAAATGTTCCCGGTCTGCTGATGGCGGCAGCCCGTGTGAATATTCCGACGATCTTCGTCAGCGGAGGCCCTATGCTTGCAGGACACGTGAAAGGACAGAAAACCAGCCTTTCCAGCATGTTTGAGGCGGTCGGATCCTATGCTGCGGGGAAAATCACGGATGAAGAGCTCTGCGAATTTGAAAATAAAGCCTGCCCGACATGCGGATCCTGTTCCGGTATGTATACGGCAAACAGCATGAACTGTCTGACAGAGGCTCTTGGAATGGGACTGAAAGGAAACGGGACCATACCGGCTGTATATTCAGCGAGGCTCCAGCTGGCGAAACATGCAGGCATGCAGGTAATGGAACTTGTAAGAAAGAATATCCGTCCGAGGGACATCATAACAGAGAAGGCTATTTTAAATGCGCTTACAGTAGATATGGCCCTGGGATGCTCTACAAACAGTATGCTTCATATTCCGGCCATTGCCCATGAGATCGGCATGGATTTTGAGATTGACTTTGCTAACGGCATCAGTGAAAAAACGCCAAATCTCTGCCATCTTGCTCCTGCAGGCCATACATATATTGAGGATCTCAATGAGGCCGGCGGTGTATATGCTGTTATGAATGAGCTGAATAAAAAAGGTCTGCTCTATACAGACTGTATGACGGTTACCGGAAAGACAATCGGAGAAAATATCGAGGGATGCATCAACAAGAATCCGGAGGTGATTCGTCCGATTGATAATCCTTATTCTGCTACCGGCGGACTTGCGGTACTGAAAGGAAACCTTGCTCCGGACGGCAGTGTGGTAAAGAGATCCGCAGTATGTGATGAAATGCTGGTACACGAAGGACCGGCCAGAATATTTGAAAGTGATGAGGAAGCGACTGCAGCCATCAAGAGCGGAAAGATCAATCCGGGAGATGTGATTGTAATCCGTTATGAGGGACCAAAGGGCGGACCGGGTATGAGAGAGATGCTGAATCCTACTTCCGCAATTGCAGGATATGGACTGGGATCTTCTGTTGCCCTGATTACAGACGGCAGATTCAGCGGTGCTTCCAGAGGCGCATCCATAGGTCATGTATCACCGGAAGCAGCTGTGGGCGGTCCTATTGCACTTGTGGAAGAGGGAGATATTATTAAAATTAATATTCCTGAACTGAAGCTGGAACTTGACATATCGGACGAGGAGATGGCCGCAAGAAAGGCGAAATGGCAGCCAAGGGAACCGAAGGTCAAAACCGGTTATCTGGCCAGATATGCGTCTATGGTTACATCAGGCAACCGGGGAGCAATTCTGGAAATACCAAAGACAGAGGAAACAAAATAACCAGGGAGGAAGGCACCATGCAGTTAAATGGAGCAGAAATAGTAATAGAATGCCTGAAGGAGCAGGGAGTAGATACGGTGTTCGGATATCCGGGCGGCGCGATTCTTAATGTGTACGATGAACTGTATAAGCACAGAGACGAGATCCGGCATATTCTGACATCCCATGAACAGGGTGCTTCCCATGCTGCTGACGGCTATGCGCGCGCAACAGGGAAAGTCGGTGTCTGCCTGGCAACCAGCGGACCGGGAGCGACGAATCTGGTTACAGGAATCGCTACGGCTTATATGGATTCGATTCCGATTGTGGCTATTACGTGTAATGTAGGAGTATCTCTTCTTGGAAAAGACAGTTTTCAGGAGATTGATATTACAGGCATTACGCTGCCGATTACAAAATATAATTTCATAGTTAAGGATGTGGGCGAGCTTGCAGACACAATCCGGAAAGCATTCCGGATTGCCAAGAGCGGTCGTCCGGGACCGGTCCTGATAGATATTCCGAAAGATGTGACATCAAATGTGACCGAATATGAATATAAAACACCGGAACAGCCTGCCCGGGCTGAAGTGCAGATCAGTCAGGAGGAGCTGGACAGTGCTCTTTCCATGATCCGGAATTCCGAACGGCCGGTGATATTTGTCGGCGGGGGCGCGGTTCTTTCAGATGCCAGTGAGGAACTTTTTGAGTTTGTGGGAAAAGTAGACGCCCCGGTTACGGATACTCTGATGGGAAAAGGGGCTTTTCCGGGTACAGATCCACGCTACACAGGCATGCTTGGAATGCATGGAACAAAAGCTTCCAACTACAGTGTCAGCGAATGTGATCTGCTGATTGTCGCAGGTGCAAGATTCAGCGACCGTGTTACAGGAAATACAGAGACGTTTGCGAAAAATGCCAGGATTCTTCAGATTGACATTGACCCTGCGGAAATGAACAAAAATATTATTATTACCCAGGGAATCGAGGGAGATATTAAAAAAGTTCTGGAACTTCTGAATAAGAATCTGGATCAGCAGGATCACGGAGAATGGCTGAAGAAGGTGGAGGAGTACAAGGAAAAGTATCCTCTGAAATACCATCCGGACGGACTGACAGGTCCGTTTATCGTAGAAGAAATCTACCGCCGGACAAAAGGAGAGGCGCTTATTGTGACCGAAGTGGGGCAGCATCAGATGTGGGCAGCTCAGTACTATAAGTATACAAAGCCGCATACTCTGCTTACATCCGGCGGCCTTGGAACAATGGGATATGGTCTGGGAGCAGCGCTGGGCGCAAAGACCGGATGCCCGGATAAGACCGTAATCAATATTGCAGGAGACGGATGCTTCCGTATGAATATGAACGAGATTGCCACAGCGGTCAGACATAATATTCCGGTTATTCAGGTTGTGGTAAATAACCATGTGCTTGGCATGGTGCGTCAGTGGCAGGATCTGTTCTATGATGAAAGATATTCTGCGACTGTGCTCAGAGATGCAGTTGATTTTGTAAAACTGGCTGAGGCAATGGGAGCTGTCGGAATCCGTGCGTCCAGTCAGCAGGAGTTCTGCGATGCGCTGGAAAGAGCGCTGACGCTGAACAGGCCGGTTGTAATCGACTGTCAGATTGACAGTGACGACAAAGTGTGGCCTATGGTTGCTCCGGGTGCGTCGATCAGTGACGCGTTTGATGAAGAAGATATGGCGAGATAATCCCGCTGTATATATAAGATTGAGGAGGTAGTAAAAATGAGCAGAGTGTACAATTTTTCAGCGGGACCTGCGGTTCTTCCGGAAGAGGTGCTGAAAGAAGCAGCCGCGGAAATGCTGGACTACAACGGAACAGGAATGTCCGTGATGGAGATGAGCCACCGCTCAAAGGCTTTTGCAGAGATCATCACAGCAGCGGAACAGGATCTGAGAGATCTGATGCAGATCCCCGACAATTATAAAGTGCTTTTCCTTCAGGGAGGAGCTTCCCAGCAGTTTGCGATGATTCCTATGAATCTGATGAAAAACCGGGTGGCAGATTATATTATCACGGGACAGTGGGCGAAAAAGGCAGCAAAAGAGGCGGAAAAATACGGAAAAGTCAATAGAATAGCATCTTCTGAGGACCGTACGTTTTCCTATATTCCGGACTGTTCGGATCTGCCGGTTTCCGAGGATGCGGATTATGTGTATATCTGTGAAAACAACACAATTTACGGAACAAAGTTCAAAACTCTTCCGAATACGAAAGGAAAAACTCTGGTAGCGGATGTTTCTTCCTGCTTCCTGTCTGAACCTGTGGATGTTACAAAATACGGTCTTATCTACGGCGGCGTGCAGAAAAATATCGGACCGGCAGGCGTTGTTATTGTAATTATCCGGGAAGATCTGATCACGGAAGATGTGCTTCCGGGAACACCAACCATGCTTACCTATAAGACACATGCGGATGCGAACTCTCTGTATAACACACCGCCTGCATACGGCATTTATATCTGCGGCAAGGTATTTAAGTGGATCAAGTCTCTGGGAGGCCTTGAGGCTATGAAAGAGAGAAATGAAAAGAAGGCAAAAGTGCTCTATGATTTTCTTGATCAGAGCAGACTGTTCAAGGGAACAGTGGAAAAGAAGGACCGCTCTCTTATGAATGTACCTTTCGTTACAGGAGATGCGGATCTGGACGCAAAATTTGTCAAAGAAGCAAAAGCTGCCGGGCTTGAAAATCTGAAGGGACACCGGACAGTGGGTGGCATGAGAGCCAGTATATATAATGCCATGCCCTATGAAGGTGTTGTGGCACTGACAGACTTTATGAAGAAATTTGAAGAGGAGAATCTGTAAGATGTTTAAGTATCATTGTCTGAATCCGATCTCTCATGTGGGACTGGAACAACTGGACGAAAATTATGTAAAAACAGATGATGCCAAAGAGGCGGATGCCATATTGGTGCGCAGCGCCAAAATGCATGATATGGATTTCGGGCCAAATCTGAAACTGATAGCCCGCGCAGGCGCCGGAGTGAATAATATTCCGCTGGACAGATGCGCGGAAGAAGGAATCGTTGTATTTAATACACCTGGAGCGAACGCAAATGGTGTGAAGGAAATTGTGATAGCAGGTATGCTTCTGGCGGCGAGAGATATTATCGGCGGAATTAACTGGGTGCAGGAATATGAGGAAGACGGTGATATCGCGAAAATCACCGAGAAAAAGAAAAAGGCTTTTGCCGGAACTGAGATCCAGGGCAAAAAGCTCGGTGTGATCGGCCTTGGCGCAATCGGAGTGCTGGTGGCAAATGCTGCGGTAAATCTTGGAATGGATGTATATGGATACGATCCATATCTGTCTGTGGATGCTGCATGGAAGCTGTCCAGACACATTCATCACGCAAAAACGGTAGATGAGCTTTACAATCAGTGTGATTATATTACAATTCACGTGCCGGCTACAGAGGATACAAAAGGCATGATCGATAAAAACGCAATCAGTCTTATGAAAAAAGGCGTGGTGATCCTCAATTTTGCCAGAGATGTTCTTGTGAATCAGGAAGATATTGTGGATGCGCTTGTTTCCGAAAAAGTACGCTGCTACGTGACGGATTTCCCGACAAAGGAAATTGTGGGAGTCAAAGGATCTATTGTAATCCCCCATCTGGGAGCGTCCACCGAGGAGTCAGAAGACAACTGCGCGAGAATGGCGGCTTCCGAGCTGAGAGATTTCCTGGAGAATGGAAATATTCATCACTCTGTCAATTATCCGGACTGTGATATGGGGAAAAAGAGCAGTGCCGCAAGAATTACAGTGCTGCACAGAAATGTTCCGAAGATGCTGGGACAGTTTACCGGAATTCTTGCGGAAGAGGGAATCAATATTTCTCTGATGACAAATAAGAGCCGGGGCGAATATGCCTATACAATGATCGATGCAGATGCCGCTGTGCCGGCTGAAGTAGAAAAGAAAATTTCTGAAGCAGAGGGTGTGCTTCGTGTAAGAATCCTTTAAAAAGTTATAGCTGCCGGGCTTTCCCGGCAGCTATAACTTTTTGCGCGATATGACCGGCAAATGCGGACCAATACCGTATTGACAAAAAGTGTATAAATGTATACAATTATACAGACGCAGCTGTTCAGGCGCATTGTTAAGATAATGCATTGATACAGGTGCATCAGAGCTATGTGATTTTGCGGCAGGAGGGCATCAGATGGAAGAACATCAGGATTATTCTCTTGGAAGCCGTGTTTTCCAGAAAATCCGGGAAGACATTTTAAACGGCAGATATAAGGAGCATGATGAACTTAGAGAGAACACTCTGGGCAAAGAGCTGGGCGTGAGCCGTACCCCGGTAAGAGAGGCACTGCGCCAGCTGGAACTTGAGGGGCTGGTGACAATTATACCGAACCGGGGGGCTTATGTGACCGGCATATCACGGAAGGATATATGGGATATTTATGTAATGCGGTCTATGCTGGAAGGACTCTGTGCAAGATGGGCGGCAGAGCATATTACAGACGAGCAGCTGGATGAGCTGGAAGAGGCAATTCTTCTGTCTGAATTCCAGATGAAAAAAGAGTCCGGGTTTAATGCGTCCCAGGTCGCTGTTCTGGACGGACGGTTTCATGCAATTCTGTATGAAGCATCCGGAAGCAGAATTTTAAGCCATGTTCTGACTGATTTCCATAATTATGTAAAGATGGCCCGCGTGTCTTCTGTCGTATCCGAGGAAAGGGCCAGAAAGTCAATCCGTGAGCATCGCCAGATTCTTCGCGCGATTCGGGACAGAGACGCGGATATGGCAGAGCAGCTGGCAAACGAACATATCATGCACGTGATGCAGAACCTGAAAAAACAGGGCTATAATGAAATTTAGGAGGAGACAGCAAAATGGAAAAAATTAAAATGACAACACCTCTTGTAGAGATGGATGGAGATGAAATGACAAGAATTCTCTGGAAAATGATCAAAGAGAATCTTCTTGAGCCGTACATTGACCTTAAGACAGAGTACTATGATCTTGGCCTTGAGCACAGAAACGAAACGAATGATCAGGTAACTGTTGATTCCGCCATGGCTACAAAGAAATACAAGGTAGCTGTAAAATGCGCGACGATTACGCCAAATGCCGCACGTATGGATGAATATGATCTGAAAGAGATGTGGAAAAGTCCGAACGGCACAATCCGTGCTATTCTCGACGGAACTGTGTTCCGCGCTCCTATTGTAGTGAAAGGGATTGAGCCTTGTGTAAAGAACTGGAAAAAGCCGATCACGATTGCGAGACATGCTTATGGTGATGTGTATAAGGGATCAGAGATGAAAATACCGGGCGCCGGAAAAGTGGAGCTCGTTTACACAGCAGAGGACGGCTCCCAGACAAAGGAACTTGTTCATGAGTTTGACGGTCCGGGAATCGTGCAGGGAATGCACAACCTGAACAAATCCATTGAAAGCTTTGCAAGGAGCTGTTTTACATATGCTCTGGATACACATCAGGATCTCTGGTTTGCGACAAAAGATACGATCTCCAAGAAGTATGACCATACTTTCAAAGATATCTTCCAGGAGATTTACGACGCAGAGTTCGCAGAAAAGTTTGAAGCTGCAGGGATCGAATATTTCTATACTCTGATTGATGATGCTGTTGCCCGTGTAATGAAATCGGAAGGCGGATATATCTGGGCATGCAAGAACTATGACGGCGACGTAATGAGCGACATGGTTTCTTCCGCTTTCGGTTCCCTTGCCATGATGACTTCTGTTCTCGTTTCTCCGGAAGGATATTATGAGTATGAGGCTGCGCATGGAACAGTGCAGCGTCACTATTACAAACACCTGAAAGGAGAAGAGACGTCCACAAATTCTGTGGCAACAATCTTTGCCTGGACAGGTGCTCTCAGAAAACGCGGCGAACTTGACGGAATCCAGGATCTGTGCGATTTTGCTGACCGCCTGGAGAAAGCAACAATCGATACAATCGAGTCAGGCGAGATGACAAAAGACCTGGCACTGATTACTACCATTGAGAATCCGACCGTATTAAACAGCGAAGGATTCATCAAAGCAATTGCAAAGAGACTGTAGAATTTGAATTTGTCGGGGACGTGGGGCTGGAGAAAAGGTCCGAAAACATCCGGATACAATGGAATGAAAATCGTATTCCGGAAAAAGTGGAGTGGAAATCCAGCTTCGTTCCATAACCTAGTAAAACTAAAAAACCGGAAATCCGGCTAAAAACAAGATTCACAATGGAAACTTGCGTTCCGCGCGGACAGCTCCATTGTGAATCTTAACGCCGGATTTCCGGTTTTAAGTTTTACTACGGCCATTCCAAA
>DXIU01000111.1 GCA_019112765.1 Candidatus Mediterraneibacter norwichensis
GAGCCGTAAAGCGGCGCCGGCACTTAGAGCGCGTCCTTTGCGCTCTTATGTACCGCTGCGCCGCGATCCGAGCGAAAGCGTGCTCTCCGGCACCATACCCGGACTCCCCGGCGGACTTTTCTCCACCCACAAATTCAAATTCAGTCATCCATTACCAGTTTTGCGGCGCCGCAGATTCCTGCGTCATTTCCCAGTTCCGCAAGGACAAATTTTACCTGTTTGTCCGCGAAGAACGCACGTTCCAGATAAGGTTTCTGTATGTACGGTATCAGTACTTCGCCCGCCTTTGATACCCCTCCACCGATCACAAACACAGAAGGGTTGCATACAGCAGCAAGATTTGCCAGCCCGTATCCAAGATATTTTCCGAATTCCACTGCGATCTCATCCGCCACTTCATCTCCGGCCTTTACTGCGTCAAATACATCTTTTGCAGTTACATCTTCTTTATTGAGAATTGTCGTACGCATTTCCTGACCCAGTTTCTTTTTCGCCAGCTTTACGATCCCGGTAGCGGAGGCGTACTGCTCCAGACAGCCGCAGTTTCCGCAGCCGCAGTGATCTGTCTCATCATAGTTGACGCAGATATGACCGATCTCTCCTCCGGCTCCGTTAGCGCCGACAAGGATCTTACCGTCAATAATAATTCCGCCTCCGACCCCGGTGCCAAGTGTTACCATGATCATATTCTTTTCACCGGCCCCGCCGCCTTTCCACATTTCTCCTAGGGCGGCTACATTCGCGTCATTTCCGATCACAGCCTTCAGTCCTGACAATTCTTCCAGTTCTCTTCTGACTTCCTTGTATTTCCACCCCAGATTGGCGCTCCCGTTTACAACGCCGTCGGATGTTACAGGTGCAGGGACCCCTACGCCGATTCCTATGATATCCTTTTTATCAATCTGATGTTCTTCTATCTTCTTTCCTACAGAAGCAGCCACATTCGGCAGGATTGCCGACCCCTCATCTGAAATATCTGTGGTAATCTCCCATTTGTCCACAATAGCGCCTTCTGCCTCAAACAGTCCCATTTTTACTGTTGTTCCCCCGATATCCACGCCAAAACAATATTTCATTTTTCACTTCCTCCTATCCCTTTTATTATCTTTTTGCTTTTATCAGGTTTTCCTGAACCCTCTTGTAAAGCTCCTGTGCCGCATTGTAGCCCATTTGTTTCTGTCTGTGGTTTACTGCCGCGGACTCAACAATAATTGCAAGATTCCGGCCCGGACGGATAGGAATACTGTGGCAGACTACCTTATTGCCAAGAAATTCCGTATACTCCTCTTCCAGTCCGAGTCTGTCATACTCCTTGTCTCTGTCCCAGTCTTCCAGGGTGATAACAAGATCAATATTCTGCGTATCTCTTACGCTCTGTACACCAAACATAGATTTTACATCTACAATGCCGATTCCGCGAAGTTCAATAAAATGACGGGTAATATCCGGAGCAGACCCTACAAGCGTATCATCGCTGACTTTACGGATTTCCACCACATCATCTGTTACAAGACGATGGCCTCTCTTAATCAGTTCCAGCGCAGCCTCGCTTTTTCCGATCCCGCTCTCTCCCATAATCAGGACGCCAACGCCATAAACATCTACAAGTACACCATGAATAGAGATACAGGGAGCAAGCTTCACGTTCAGCCAGCGGGTCAGTTCCGCTGTAAAAGCAGATGTTCTGTTTGTTGTATTGAAAACAGGAACATCATGCTGTTCCGCCAGATCAAGGAAAATTTCGTCCGGCTGCAGGCTTTTGCTGAATATAACGCAGGGAAGCTTATATTCGAGAAGCTCATGATAAACCTTTGTCTTTACTTCTTCTGTAAGCGTTTTAAGATAATTGTACTCTACATTTCCGATAATCTGCACTCTGTTTGAATCAAAATGATCAAAGAATCCGACCAGCTGCAAAGCAGGTCTGTTGACATCCGGTACGTTCACTTCCCGTCCCGCAAGTTCTACTTTCGGAGTAAGATTTTTCAGATCCATCTTCTCCACAATTTCCGTTAATTTTACGCCATGTCCCATTGGTTTTTCTCCTTCTTATTTATTGAATTTTCCAACCTTCATATACAGCTTCACACTTAAGCCGATTATATCACTAATGAAAAAACTTGTACACAGATTCAGCCGCTTTTTCGTTCATGGAAGGAATTGCCGCAAGCTCCTCCACAGTTGCCCCGCGTATATCCTCAAGGCTTGCATAGTGCCGCATCAGAGCCTTTCTCCTGGCCGGTCCGATTCCATCAATATCATCCAGAATCGAATGCACCTGGCCTTTCCCCCGCAGCTGCCTGTGATACTCTATGGCAAATCGATGAGCCTCATCCTGTATTCTGGTTATCAGCCTGAATGCTTCCGAAGACCGGTCAATCGGTATCTCTTCATTCTGATAGTATAACCCGCGCGTGCGGTGATGATCATCCTTTACCATGCCGCATACCGGAATATGAAGATGCAGTTCATCAAGCACCTGAAGCGCCACATTGACCTGCCCTTTTCCGCCGTCCATCATAATCAGATCAGGAAATGATGTAAATTTGCCAAGCTCCACATTTTCTTCCCGCTCTTTCAGCCCGTGCATAAAGCGGCGTGTCAGAACTTCTCTCATGCTTCCATAGTCGTCAGCTCCCTGAATCCCTTTGATTTTAAACTTGCGGTAATCATTCCGCTTGGGCCGTCCGCGTTCGTAAACCACCATAGATCCCACTGACTCAAATCCATTCGTATTTGAAATATCATAAGCTTCCATACGGACAATTTCCGGCAGACCAAGAAGAGCTGCAATCTCCTTTGCCGCACCGATCGTGCGCCCTTCTTCCCGCTTAAGCCGTTCCTTGTCTTTGGATAAAACCAGTCTTGCATTTTCCCGCGCCAGTTCAACCAGCTTCTCCTTTGTGCCTTTCTTCGGTACTTTAAGCGACACTTTCTGGCCCCGTTTCGAGCTGAGCCATTCCTCCAGCAGTTCCCGATCCTCCACTTCTTCCTGCATCATCAGTTCCGCAGGAATAAAAGGTGTTCCGGCATAATACTGCAGAACAAAACTGTTCAGAATTTCTGAATCAGTCTCCCCTTTTGAGATCCGCAGATAAAAATGATCCCTGCCGATCAGCCGGCCGCCCCGAATAAAGAAAACCTGAACAACCGCGTCCTCTTCTTCCGAAGCCACAGCCAGAATATCCCTGTCCTCGCCGCTGGAGTCTGTAATTTTCTGCTTCTGCGCCACTTTCTTTACACTGCTGATAAGTTCCCGGTATTCAATTGCCCGTTCAAATTCCAGAGCTTCGGAGGCAGCGTTCATCTTCTCTTCCAGTTCCCCGAGCACTGTATCATAGTGTCCGTTCAGGAAACGCAGCACCTCATTAACCGATTTTCCGTACTCTTCCTGAGAAATGTAGCCCTGGCAGGGCGCATTGCACTGTTTAATATGATAATTCAGGCATGGACGTTCTTTCCCGATATCTCTGGGCAGACTGCGGCTGCAGCTTCTTAAGTGATACAGCTTATGAATCAGGTCAATGGTATCACGGACAGCCTGAGAGCTTGTATACGGGCCGAAGTACTTTGCCTTGTCTTTCAGCATCTTTCGTGACAGAACTACTCTCGGAAATGCCTCTCCGGTAGTTACCTTAATAAACGGATAGGTCTTATCATCCATAAGCATCGTGTTATACTTGGGATGATGTTCCTTGATCAGATTGCATTCCAGAACAAGTGCTTCCAGCTCCGAATCCGTTACAATATACTCAAATCGCCGGATATGAGTCACCATCTGTTCGATCTTAATTCCCTTGTTTCTGCTGCTCTGAAAATACTGGCGGACCCGGTTTCTCAGGCTGATCGCTTTGCCCACATAAATAATGTGGTCTTTTTCATCATGCATGAGATAGACTCCCGGTCTTGCCGGGAGTTTTTTCAGTTCTTCCTGTATATCAAAATTATTATTTTCCATGTGTTTTATTATACCTTTCCCCCTGGTTTCTGGCAAGTAAATGAATAAAAGAGCAGTTTTAAACGGTAAAAATATATTTGCCTGCCATATGCCAATGAATTTCTAAGAAAAAATAAGTTATCCACAACACTGGTTTTTCTTCCGAACTTATTCACTTTTAAGGCCCTGATGACCGAATTTCCT
>DXIU01000112.1 GCA_019112765.1 Candidatus Mediterraneibacter norwichensis
GAGGAAATTCGGTCATCAGGGCCTTAAAAGTGAATAAGTTCGGAAGAAAAACCAGTGTTGTGGATAACTTATTTTTTCTTAGAAATTCATTGGCATATGGCAGGCAAATATATTTTTACCGTTTAAAACTGGGCAGTCTTCCAGGATCTTGACATGCGGTTATTTTTGTGCTAATTTTTATGGAAAGAATTTATAACAGATAATCTGAAAAGCGAATAAAGCAATTTATTCGCTATGTTTTTTCAGTTGGATTAGCACTCGTTTGATTTGAGTGCTGACAAGAAAGTAAAGGAGGAATACTTCATGATTATACGTCCCATTTATAATATACTGCTTCTTCCGGATGTCACATATTATTTTAAAGCAGACTTTTTCAGCGAATCTGCCGGCGGACAGCTGGAAGCGGGAACAGATATCATTTTCGCCTTTGTGAAGGAGGATATCGGGGATTCCTCCCTTCAGCCGGGAGATTTCTACCCCATAGGGCTCTCTGCGAGGATAGAAAATATCGGCGAGGATGATGCCGTACAGGTACGTACGCTGCACCGTGTCGTCCTCACTGACATTACAGTGGATCAGGATGAGGTCCGTGCATCCGTCTCCCTGCGTCCGGACATAGAAGATATGACGGAAGAGCAGCAGAAAGAAGAATTTTCCCGTCTGAGGGGCTCTCTCCTCAAGTTTGTCCAGGGCTATCAGTGGGGCCTCTGGGCAAGAGGATTTATCCTGCAGCGGAAAACAATGTCTGATCTGGCCTCCTCCCTGTCTGACTATCTGAATCTGACGGCAGAGGAAAAATACGCGATTCTCGCATGCGACTCAGTACAGAACAGATACCGCCTGATTGAGAAAGCGGTGCAGGAATTTATGGAAGTGGCAAAAGTTGCCGCGGAAGCACAGGACGCGCAGAAAAACAATCAGGAGCAGCTTTACCGGGAAGCCGCCCTGAAAAAGCAGATTGACTATCTGCAGAAAGAACTGGATGACATGCACCCGGAAAATATATCTGATGTAAGAAAATTCGAGAAAAAGATCGAAGCCTCCGGCATGAATGAAGAAGCCCGCAAAGAGGCGGAAAAGGTCCTGAACCGCATGCGCCAGGAAGGAAAGGAAAGCCATGAGTACGGGCTGCTCTACGACTATCTGGACTTTGTAACCAGCCTGTCCTGGAAACCTCCGAAATTTGAAGCCATTGATCTTACCCGGGCCGAAGAGGTTCTGGACGAAGACCACTACGGCCTGAAAAAAGTCAAGAAGAGGATCATTCAGCAGCTTGCCGTTATGGCTCTGAACAAGAAACAGTACGGTTCGATCCTGCTCTTCGTGGGCGCGCCCGGGACCGGAAAAACCAGTATCGGCCAGAGCATTGCCCGGGCTCTCGGCAGAGAGTACGTCCGCATCAGTCTGGGCGGCATCCGGGACGAGGCGGAAATCCGCGGTCACCGCAGAACCTATATCGGCGCCATGCCCGGAAGAATTATGGAGGGGATGAAACGGAGCGGAGTTTCCAATCCTGTCATGGTTCTGGATGAGGTAGATAAACTGGCCAGGGACTACGGCGGCGACCCGGCCAGCGCGCTTCTGGAAGTACTGGATCCGGAACAGAACAACACCTTCACCGACCATTATATGAATGTGCCCTACGACCTGTCCAATGTGCTCTTCGTATGTACGGCAAACACTACGGATACCATTCCGGAAGCTCTGCTTAACCGTATGGAAGTCATTTCCTTCCCGGGCTATACCGCAGTTGAGAAATATCAGATCGCAAGGAAGCATCTGATTCCGAAAGCCATGGAAACCATGGGCATTCAGAAAAACCAGCTGAAAATCTCAGACAGCGCACTCCGCCGGATCATCGAAGAATACACCATGGAATCGGGCGTCCGTGATCTGAAGAAAAACATTGAGACACTGTGCCGCACTGCCGCTGTTCAGCTTGTAAAAGGCAGCGCTCCCGGCTCTGATTCAGATGCCCCGGCATCATCCGCGGCATCTCCGGTGTCCGTAACCAAAAATAATCTTACCGGGTATCTTGGCCGGCCGGCCCTCCACCGGGAACGCCGGCTGACCACATCCACCCCCGGCGTTGTTACCGGACTTGCCTGGACGCGGGCCGGCGGCGAGATTCTGTTTATCGAGAGCCGTCTCACCAAAGGCAAAGGCCGTCTGACAATCACCGGCCAGCTTGGAGATGTGATGAAAGAATCGGTGCAGATCGCCCTGACGCTTGTGAAGTCACTCTACCCGAAGGAATGCAAAGTATTCGAAGACCATGATCTTCATATTCACGTTCCCGCAGGCGCCGTACCGAAAGACGGTCCCTCCGCAGGCATCACTCTGGTTACCGCCCTTGCCTCTCTTATTACCGGAAGGCCGGCGGATCCGGACAGCGCCATGACCGGAGAAGTCTCCCTGCGGGGCGGCGTAATGCCAATCGGCGGTCTTCCCGAAAAACTGATGGCTGCCCAGCGCGCAGGCATTAAGCGGGTATTTATCCCTTACGATAATGTGGAGGATCTGGAAGACGTGGCAGAGGAAGTAAAAGAAAAACTGACCATTGTGCCGGTGAAAAAAGTAAACGACGTGCTGAAAGCCGTCCTGGAATAGAGGAAGACATAAACCGGGGAGGCAGTCAGAGTTTATCTGACTGCCTCCCCGGTTATAATTTATCCTCTCTCCGTTCCATACTGACCGTTCACTGATCCGTGCTGATCTGGTTCCGGAATCTCCTGCATCAGCAGATCTCGGCGCCTGCCGGCATATCTTTTTCCGGAACAACAAGAGCCAGATTGCCTTTGTCGTCTTCCGCGCAGAGAAGCATTCCCTCTGAGAGAACTCCTGCCAGTTTCGCCGGTTTCAGGTTCACCAGCACCATGACTTTCTTGCCGACCATCTCTTCCGGCGTGTAGTGCGCCTTGATGCCGGATACGATCTGTTTTACCTGGCTTCCGATCTTTACCTGAGAGCAGAGAAGCTTTTTGGACTTTTTCACTTCCTCGCAGGCAATGATCTCTCCGACCTGGAACTGCATTGCGCCGAACTGGTCAAATGTAATTTCCGGTTTCGCCTCAATGTCGATCACCGGTTCTTCCTCTTTGTTTTCTCCGGAAACTTCCTCTGTATGCGGATGAAGTTCTTCCACTTTTTTCATAACTTCTTCAACATCCAGTCTCTGGAACAGAATCTCCGGCTTATCGGTTACATGTCCGCCGCCCAGCTGTTCCAGAATCTTTTTGCTGGTTGAGGGCATAAAGGACTCCAGAAGCTCCGCGCCCACGGAGATGGACTGAATCAGATTCCACAGCACTGTCTCCAGCCGGTCTTTCTTCGCCTCATCTTTTGCCAGTACCCACGGCATTGTCTCGTCAATATATTTGTTGCAGCGTTTGAACAGGTTGAAGATCTCGGTTATGGCGTCCGCCACTCTCAGGCGGTCCATCTTCTCCTCTACTGCCTTCGGTGTGTTTTCCGCTACCGCTTTCAGATCCGCGTCTACATCCTCTGTCACATTCTTGTCTGTCACTGTGCCGCCGAAATATTTATTTGTCATGGAAACCGTACGGTTTACCAGATTGCCCAGCGTATTTGCCAGATCGGAATTCAGACGCTCCACCATCAGCTCCCAGGTAATCACTCCGTCATTTTCAAAGGGCATCTCGTGAAGCACGAAATAACGCACCGCGTCAACGCCGAAGAAATCTACCAGTTCATCTGCATAGAGCACATTTCCCTTTGATTTGCTCATTTTTCCGTCGCCCTGGAGCAGCCACGGATGGCCGAACACCTGCTTGGGAAGCGGCAGGCCGAGCGCCATCAGGAAGATCGGCCAGTAAATCGTATGGAAACGGATAATATCCTTTCCGATCAGATGCAGGTCTGCCGGCCACAGTTTTTCAAACTGCTCTGTACTGTTTCCGTCCGCGTCATAGCCGATTCCGGTAATATAGTTGGTAAGGGCGTCAAGCCACACATATGTGACATGCTTCGGGTCAAAATCAACGGGAATTCCCCATTTGAATGAAGTTCTGGATACGCACAGATCCTGCAGGCCCGGGAGAAGGAAATTGTTCATCATCTCGTTTTTCCTGGAAACCGGCTGGATAAACTCCGGGTGTTCGTTGATATACTCGATCAGACGGTCTGCGTATTTGCTCATTTTAAAGAAGTACGCCTCCTCTTTTGCCGGCTGTACTTCCCGTCCGCAGTCCGGACATTTTCCGTCCACAAGCTGGGACTCGGTAAAGAATGACTCACATGGCGTACAGTACAGTCCTTCATAGTATCCTTTATAAATGTCGCCCTGGTCATACAGTTTTCTGAAAATCTTCTGCACCTGGCGCTCATGGTCCTCGTCTGTGGTGCGGATGAATTTGTCGTAGGATGTATCCATCAGATCCCAGATTCTCTTAATCTCCGCGGATACATTATCCACAAACTCCTTCGGTGTGACTCCGGCCTCCTCCGCTTTCAGCTCGATCTTCTGGCCGTGCTCGTCTGTGCCGGTCTGAAAGAACACATCATACCCCTGGCTTCTTTTGTATCTTGCAATCGCGTCCGCCAGCACAATCTCATACGTATTGCCGATGTGGGGCTTGCCTGAAGTATAGGCAATGGCTGTTGTAATATAATACTTCTCTTTCATTTTTCCTCCTTCCGGGACGCCGTCCGCTTCGTTTTCACCGCGTCCCCGTTTCTGATTTACTCTGTCCTTTTCTTCTGCTTTTGTTCCTTCCGACCATTTTCATATCCTGACATGGATTTCAGCTAAACAAAGTTTTCTGCCAAATAAAAACCCGTCTTCCTGTAATTAAGAAGACGGGTGATTGCCGTGTTACCACTTCTCTTCGTCTCTCCCTCACGGCAGAGACCTCAGCAAGTGCCTGTCAGCACTTCTCCGCTGTAATGGGCGGACCCATCGCAGCCTTACTGTAAGCATCCGTTCCTTTTGTCCGGAACGTTTATCACAAGATGCGCGCCTGCACATCTGTCCGCTTCGCAGTTCGGTGCGCTGCTCGGAAGCCATTTTCGCCTGCGTTCCATCCATCCCTCGCAGCATGGGATATGGCCTTCATATCCCCGGGATTTCTCTGTAGAATATCCGGCAGGTTACTCTCTTCGTCGTCGCTTTTCCAACTATCCTGATCTGTTCTGGTCTGATAAAAAGGTTAGCACAGGCGCGGAGAAATGTCAACCGCCGGATTTCCGCGTCTGCCGGATTTCCGGCCGCCTTTCCTCTTTTACGGATATGCAGGGCAAACTCGGTTTAAAGCCTGCATCTGAAATCTTCATATCCGAACTTCCGGATCGCCTGGCAGTCTCCGTTTTCCCGCTCCAGTATAATATCCGGAAGTTTCATTCCGTTAAAAGTATTATTTTTCACCATTGTGTAAATGGCCATATCCTGGAACTCCAGCCTGTCTCCCGGCTGAAGCTGTTGTCTGAATGTATAGTCTCCGATCACATCCCCGGCAAGACAGGTGGGTCCGGCCAGCCGGTATACATAAGGCCTGTCTGCCGTTCCCCTGGCCGGCGCTCCTTCCGCCTCCCCTTTCTCCGGCTCTCCCGCGTCTTTCAGCGGCGGACGGTAGGGCATCTCCAGAACATCCGGCATATGGCAGGCCGCAGAGGTATCCAGAATGGCGATCTTCATGCCGTTTTCCACAATCTCCAGGACCTGCGTCAGCAGGATGCCGGCGTCCAGCGCCACGGCTTCCCCTGGTTCCAGATATACTTCCACATCATAGGTTTCCTTCACATGGCGGATGCATTTCTCCAGAAGAGCTCTGTCATAATCCTTCCGTGTTATATGATGGCCGCCGCCGAAGTTTACCCACTTCATATGATAAAGATAATCACCGAACTTCTCTTCCACTGCTTCCAGTGTCTCTGCCAGTGCATCCGCGTTCTGCTCGCACAGGGTGTGAAAATGAATTCCGTCCAGGCTCCGGATCTCCTCATCTGTCAGTTCCCGCCGGAACTGTTCCGCCGTGGTTCCGAGTCGGGAAAAGGGCGCGCAGGGGTCGTAGATGGCATGGCCTTCCTGGGTGGAGCGCTCCGGATTTACCCGGAGTCCGATGCTTCTTCCCGCCTGTTTTGCCCGCTCCCTGTACTTCTTCAGCTGGGCCGGGGAATTAAAAACCACATGGCCGCAGTATTTCAGGATTTCCTCCATCTCCTCTTCCCGGTAAGCGGGAGAGAAGATGTGATTTTCCCGGCCCATCTCCTCATAGCCCAGCCGCGCTTCGTAAAGCCCGCTGGCAGTGGTTCCGTCCAGATACTCACCGATCAGCGGATAGACGCTGTACATGGAAAATGCCTTCTGGGCCAGCAGGATTCTGCATCCGGTCCGCTCTCGGAGATCTTTTAATATCTGCAGATTCTCTTTTAATTTCTCTTCCTGTATTACATAACAGGGGGTTCTCAGTTCTTCTCTTCGCACGTTCTTCCCTCTTTAGTCCACCAGTTCCGGATTCTCGCTGATCTTCCAGGGCAGCCCCCACTTATTCAGCGCGTCCATAAACGGATCCGGATCAAACTCTTCCATGTTGTAGACGCCCGGCTTTCTCCAGGTTCCGTTCATCACCAGCATGGCGCCGATCATTGCCGGAACTCCTGTTGTATAAGCCACCGCCTGGGACTCTACCTCCCGGTAGCACTCCTGATGGTCACAGGTATTGTAGATGTACAGTTTCTTCTCTTTTCCGTCTTTCTTTCCGATAAAGATACAGCCGATATTTGTCTTTCCTTTTGTCCTCGGTCCCAGCGTAGCCGGATCCGGAAGGAGCGTCTTTAAAAACTGCAGCGGAACGATGGGTCTTCCCTCGTACATAACAGGCTCAATGGACGTCATTCCCACATCTTCCAGACAGCGGAGATGGTTCAGATAGCTCTCTCCGAATGTCATGAAGAAACGGATTCTCCGGATTCCCGGAACATTCAGCGCAAGCGACTCGATCTCCTCATGGTGAAGAAGATACATATCTTTCTTTCCGATCTCCGGGAAATTATAGACACGCTTGATCTCCATGGGCTCTGTTTCAACCCAGCGTCCGTTCTCCCAGTAGGATCCCTTTGCAGATACCTCGCGGATGTTGATCTCCGGATTGAAATTCGTGGCAAAGGGATAGCCGTTGTCTCCTGCATTGCAGTCAAGAATGTCGATATAGTTTATTTCATCAAAATAATGTTTCAGCGCGTAAGCGGTAAATACATTCGTCACGCCCGGATCAAATCCGCTTCCCAGAAGCGCCGTAAGTCCGGCCTTCTCGAAGCGCTCCCGGTATTCCCACTGCCACTTGTATTCAAACTTCGCCGTATCCTCCGGCTCATAGTTGGCTGTGTCAATATAGTGCACGCCTGCTGCCAGACACGCTTCCATAATCAGCAGATCCTGATAGGGCAGCGCCAGATTCAGCACCACGTCCGGCTTTTCTTTCCGGATCAGGGCAGTCAGCACTGCCGTATCATCCGCGTCCACCTGCGCGGTTGTAATCTTTGTTTTCGTCTTTCCCTGAAGCTTCTCCTTCAGCGCGTCACATTTTGACACAGTTCTGCTGGCAATACACAGCTCGGAAAACACATCACTGTTCTGACAGATTTTATGAATTGCCACACCGGCCACGCCTCCGCAGCCCACTACCATTACTTTTCCCATTTTTTCGTCTCCTTCCTCCCGCGTCCCGCAGGATGTACTTCTTTCTGTACCTTATTTATTTCTCTTTTCTCTGTTATTCTCTGTTTTATTTATTTTTTCTCTGTCCGGCCAGCGCGATAAGCATTTCCCTTACAATCTTGCACGCCGCCGCCGTGGACGCTCCGGTGGGATCGCAGGGCGGACACAGCTCGGTTACGTCACAGCCGATAATATCCGCCCGGCCGCACACAGCCGAAGCCCCCTTCATCGCCGTCAGGAAATCCACGCCTCCCGGTTCCGGAGTTCCCGTTCCCGGGAATACCGAAGGATCCATAACATCCAGATCCAGGGTAAAATACACCGGTTTCCCTTTCAGTTCATCCAGCACCTGTTCCAGACCGTCCAGGGTAAACGGATGGAAATCCGTGTGTCCGCTTTTCGCCCAGTCAAATTCCTCTTTCTCGCCGGACCGGATACCGAACTGATGAATCCGCCCGTCGCCCAGTATTTCCCAGCATCTTCGGATTACACAGGCATGGGAGAGCTCCACTCCCAGATAATCCCTGCGCAGATCCGTATGGGCGTCAAAATGGATCATATGCAGATCCGGATATTTCTCCGCGGCCGCCCGGATACTTCCCAGAGTGACCAGATGCTCCCCTCCGATCAGGAAGGGCAGTTTTCCGTCCTTCAGAATCTGCGCCGCGCAGGCTTCTATCTCCTCCAGAGATTTCTCTGAACTGCCGATGGCCAGTTCCAGATCTCCGCAGTCACAGACCAGGTTTTCCGGCAGTTCCAGGTCCTGATACGGGCTGTACAGCTCCAGTCCGTAAGAGTCATTGCGCATGCTCTGACCTGCGAACCGGGTTCCCGGCCGGAAGGATGTGGTGGAATCAAAAGGCGCGCCGAAGAGGACGATCTCCGCCTCATCATATTCCGCGTCACATCCCATAAAATTGGTTACATTTTTCTGCATCTTTTCTTCTCCTGTTCTTCTACTCTTCTACGTCCTCAAGCAGTTCTTCCACATAGACCGGAAGCGCGAACACTCCCGCATGGAGCCGGGGCTCGTAGTATTTTGTACGGATGCCCCGGAGTTTCCATCCCACTTTGTCCAGATCATCCAGCGGATGATATTTCTTTGAGGCGAATCCGAACAGCCAGTGTCCCGACGGATAAGAGGGAATATGCGCCTGGTAAACCCGGCAGATCGGAAACGTCTCCACGATTCTCTTGTGCATCCTCTGGCACTGGAAAGCCTCTTCTGTATAAAACGGACTCTCATTCTGATTGATCATGATTCCGTCTTCGTGAAGGGCATTGTAGCAGTTTCCGTAAAATTCCTTTGTAAAAAGGCCTTCGCCCGCTCCGAAAGGATTCGGCGAGTCTATAATAATCAGATCATAGGCGTCCCCTTTGGACCGGATAAACTTTACGCCGTCCTCATGAAAGATCTGAACCCTCTCATCGGTCAGACTGGCGGCAATCTCCGGAATGTATTTTCTGCACACTTCAACCAGAAGGGGATCCGGTTCAACCACATCGATTTTTTCTATCGTATCGTATTTGATCAGCTCCCTGACCACGCCGCCGTCTCCTCCGCCTACGACGAGAACCTCTTTCACATCGGGATGCACCGCCATAGGGACATGCGTAATCATTTCGTGATAAATAAATTCATCCCGCTCCGTAAGCATCAGATCCCCGTCCACTACCAGGATCTTCCCGAAATCTTTTGACTCCAGCACGTCGATCCGCTGGACTTCACTCTGGGAACTGAACAGCTGCTCCTCAATGCGGATCGACAGCTTCACACCGTCTGTATGAATATCTGAAAACCACATTTCCATCTCTTTTGTCACACTCCTTTATCAATCAGGCCCGCAGAATCCGCTTCGCGCTTTCCGCGCGCTTCCGTTTTCTATATATACTTCTATATAAGCTCTGCCGGAAATCTATCTGTCCCGCAGCACATTGAGACGCTCGATCTTCTCATCTTCCGGACCTGTCATGGAACATCCTTTTTCTTTTGCGTACACAATATACTGTATGATCTCGTCCGTAATCTCTTCCCCGGGCGCCAGCACCGGAATTCCCGGAGGATAGCACATAACAAATTCCGAGCAGACGCGTCCTCTCGTCTGTTCCAGCGGCAGAGATTCCTTCTCCGCATAGAAAGAATCCTGAGGTGTCATGACAACCTTCGGCGAAATATATTCCTGGGAAAGCATTCCCGTCTTATCTTTCTTGTAACGGCGCTTTAAGTCCGCAAGGGCAGTTACAAGCCGCTCCACTTCCCGGATCCTGTCGCCGATAGACAGATAGGCCAGAATATTGCCAAGATCCCCGAATTCGATCTGAATGTCATATTCGTCCCTGAGAATATCGTAAACCTCGATCCCCGCAAGACCGATATCCAGCGTATGGATCGACAGTTTCGTGGGATCGAAGTCATAGATGCTGTCTCCGTTTATCATCTCCCGGCCGAAGGCATAGTAATCCCCGATCTGGTTAATCTCTCCTCTGGCATATTCTGCCAGAGCCGTCACCCTCTGGAAAGACTCCTCTCCCCGAAGCGCAAGATTCCTTCTGGATATATCCAGGCTTGAAAGCAGCAGATAGGATCCGCTGGTCGTCTGGGTCAGATTGATGATCTGGCGGACATACCCCGGCTGCATTCCCTCTCCTGTAAGAAGAAATGAACTCTGGGTCAGGCTTCCCCCGGACTTATGCATGCTGACCGACGCAATATCCGCCCCTGCTTCCATTGCTGATACCGGCAGATCCTTTCCGAAATAAAAATGAGTGCCGTGGGCTTCGTCGGCCAGCACTTTCATCCCTTTTGCATGAGCCGCCTTCACAATCGCCTTCAGGTCGGAACAGATCCCGTAATACGTGGGATTATTGACAAACACAGCTACTGCGTCCGGATTATCCTCAATGGCCTGAATCACATCCTCCCGTTTCATTCCCAGGGAAATTCCAAGCCGCTGATCCACATCCGGATTGACATACACCGGTTTTGCCCCGCAGAGAACCATCGCGTTAATGGCGCTGCGGTGCACATTCCGCGGCAGTATAATTTTGTCCCCTTTCTTGCAGCAGGCCAGAATCATAGTCTGAACCGCTGACGTAGTACCTCCCACCATGAGAAATGCATGGCTGGCTCCAAACGCGTCTGCGGCAAGTTCCTCCGCCTCCTTGATTACGGACACCGGGTGGCACAGATTATCCAGAGGCTTCATGGAATTGACGTCAATGCTGACGCATCGCTCTCCAAGAAGCTGTACCAGCTCCGGATTGCCTCTGCCGTGTTTATGTCCGGGCACGTCAAATGGCACGACCCGGTCCCTTCTGAATCTTTCCAGCGCTTCATAAATAGGCGCTCTTGTCTGTGATAATTTTCCCATACCAAATTCCTTCCCCATATTCCGGTCTTTTATCTGACACATGTATAATGCGAAAAACACAGGCATGCACATACGTCATGCCTGTGTTCATATCACGTTATTATCCTCTCAGTAAAACCTGACAGCAGTTTATTCTTTTCAGATAAAACAGATATTGGACTTAGAGTCTATATAGCAAATATTTTTACTTTTACTACTCTTATTGACCGTTTCACAAGTTTCGTATGCCCTATGCACACCGGTTATAAAGTAACCAACTTATAAAATTTGAGCTCCTAACTCAATCAATAATGCAGCTTGACGCCGCGTAAAATATTTGCATGGAGAACTTTCCCTATACCTGCTTTCCATACACCAGATATGGTAACACACTATATCCGTAAATTCAAGAAATTTCTGTTTTGTCAGACGGAGATCCGCAGTCCGCTTCGCTGCCTGCCCGTAACCGGACAGCCGCATCCCTGCTTTCCTGTTACAGTCCGCTGCTGAACTCCTCAATCTTCTGCATAACCCGGTCCTTCTCGCTGCCCTCCAGCGGAGTAGGCTGATAATTGTTATAGCCGGAAACGGATGACACGGAACAGGGAATGATATTTGTCACGTCGTCTTCCACCAGCTGTCCGTTTTCTATGGTAAATGTCTGCTGGAAAATCATCGTATCTTTATCCGATGGATTGCTGTTTCCTCCGAAGCAGAAATTTCCCAGACTGTAAACAATATTTTTTCCCTTATATTTCTCAATTCCCTGAAGCACATGGGGATGATGCCCGAGAACCAGATCTGCCCCGTTGTCAATGGCGGAATGAGCCAGGTTCTTCTGGTTGTCATTCGGGTAATTTTCTCTCTCCATTCCCCAGTGGAAACTGACAATTACAACCTGCGCTCCCTCGGACTCCACTTTCTTAATGTTCTCAATCATCCCGGCCTCGCAGCCCATGCCGTCAGCCAGTTCGTAAGTTCCGACCAGCCCCACTTTCACGCCGTTCACATCCACTACAGCAGTCCGGTCGTATCCGAAGGTGGTTATACCTGCCTCTTCCATATAGTTGATCGTATCCGTGTAGCTCTGTTCCCCGTAGTCACGGCTGTGGTTGTTGGCCAGATTGGCTGTCTCCACACTTCCGGATGTAAGAATCTGCGTAAACTCCCCGGGTCCTTTAAATGCAAAGGTCTTATCCTGCCGGGAATCCGACTCCGTCAGCGTCCCTTCCATGTTTACGATCGTCAGGTCATCTGACTCAAAAATGGGCTTTACATTCTGCAGAAAATATGCCGCCCCATTGCTGTTATAATAGGCGTTCAGACTGGTACTCTGATTAAAACTTGAATCCGTCCCCAGAGTGCAGTCTCCTGCCGCGCTTATGGTAATGGATACCGGAGGCTGCTGTTCCGGCTCTGCCTCCTGTTCTTCTTCTGTCTCTCCGGCAATTGTAAGATCCTGTGCCTGCTGCCGCGCTTCATTTTCTCTTTCCGCGCCGCCTCCTGAAAAGTGTCTTGCCAGAGCCGCAATTCCCGCAATTATCAGGCCAATACATATCAGCCCTCCGATCATCGCGGCAATCAGAATACGCCGTTTCCTCCGCCGTCTCTGCATCTCAAGACGACGCCTTTCCGCGCGGCTCATTCTTCTGCGGGGCGCCCCTGTACCGTCTGTACTGCGTCTGCGCTGTTCTTCCCCCTTGTTCACTTTTATCACCTCTCATTTGTAAAAACTTTTCCATAAACAGATTCTGTCCGCTCTGCCCTTATGGTATCATCTGAGAGGCTGTTTTGCAATCACGCTCTTTATTTTACCCGCGGGAAACATATATTTACCCGGAACAGGTCTCCATCCAGATAGAGGTCAAATGTTCCGCCCTGCATCACCGTCAGGCTCTTGGCAATAGACAGGCCCAGTCCGCTGCCCTCTGTACTTCTGGAAATATCGCCCCGGATAAACCGCTCCGTCAGCTCATCCGCTGAAATGTTGAGCTGCTGTTCCGATACATTTTTCAGTGAAAATTCCACCTTGTCGTCTCCGATCCGCAAATCCGCATATACACGGGTTCCCGACATGGCATATTTCACCGCATTATTGAAAATATTTTCCAGTACTCTCCACATGCGGCGTCCGTCTACGCGGATAACCGCAGGCTCCTCCGGAAGATTCATTACAACCATCAGATTTCTTGCAGCAAATTTCTCTGAAAATTCTCCTTCTGTCTGCTGGATCATCTCAGTAAAATTCACATCCATAAACTCCAGGCTGATATTGCCGCTGCTGACTTTGGATGCTTCAACCACATCTTCCGTCAGTATCTTAAGGCGCTGTGCCTTGGATTCCAGAATATCCAGATATCCCCGGATTCTTTCATCCTGTATATTTTCCCGTTTCAGAATATCCACATAATTGATGATGGAGGTAAGCGGCGTCTTAATATCATGTGATACATTGGTAATCAGATCTGTTTTGAGACGCTCATTCCGCATTGCATCGTCCACGGCACGATTCAGGCCTCTTCCGATGTCATTCACTTTTTCTGCCAGCGCCTTGTCCTCACCGCGAATCCCTTCTGTGGCAATCTGGTAGCTCATATTTCCCGATGCGATTTCTTCGATTCCTTCCTTGATCCGTTTCTTTGCAGCCGCGCGGTTCAGCACAAACCAGACCGCCGCCGCGTCTGCCGCAGCTGCCAGAATAGCCAGCGGAAGACTGCGCCAGAGAATCGCCGCCCACTGGCACGCCAGAAACGCTGTAAACAATACTGCTGCTCTGGCAGACAGCGCTTTTGCCTCAAATGCTTCATTTCCAAAGACCAGTACCGCGCGCAGCAGACTGTTTTTCCAGAGCGTTTTCCCCTTGAGACGTTTTATAAAGCTGGCATATCCCGCGAAAAAACATCCGAAGGAAAACAATCCGTAGAAAAATGCAGCCAGTACATCCAAAAACCGCAGTGTAGTGCCGGTCAGAGTAGAATAAACATTCATATTCGTTTGCTCAAGAAGCCTGGCACCATAATATGAGAGCTCGGCTGTATCCCAGCTGTCTGTCACGCTCCAGTTTTCTATCCCGAACAATGCCGTTGTCAATCCCAGCAGCAGCAGAGTCACCCCCAGCCATATTCCGATAATCAGAACCGCCGCGATCTCTGTTTTGCATCTGTCAAATGATGTAAGGTGTACTTCATTATCTTCCGTTTTTCTTCCTGCTGCCATAGCAGTCCACACAACCGATACAAGAAACAGAATTCCGAAAATAAACATGCAGCGAAGCGCGGCCTTCAGGAACGGGACATTTTCCCCGTAAGACATACGTGCCTCATAGAACTGATCATTTATAGGATAACTGGTATCTACCGCAATAGCCACCACACTGTCCATTTTCCGGTCTCCCTCATAGGCCCGTACCTTATCCCATTCTCCGGATTCCGAGATATTCATGTTTGTTTCAAAATCCTTCAGCTTCGGATGGATGATCATATACCGCACAGATTCTCCGGATTTCATCTCCCGGATATTATTTTTCAATTCATCATAATTACTGTACTCCTCTTTATTTGTGGCTACCTTTCTGGTTGCTTCATTTGCATAAATATAAGTAAGATTTGTATTGCCTTCTTCCAGGTACTCCCACCCGTTTTCATATACCAGCAGCTCATCATACAGGCTGCTCAGAGTGGACGCAATATTTTCATATATAATCGACAGTTTTCCGTTAAGCTGAGGCGTCTCATTCACCACCTGAAGCAGATTGTCCGCGCCGGCCGGAGCATATTTTTCGCGCAGAGATTCTCCAAAATTCCAGCAGTCCGTGTAAAGGATATTCCCCTCCGGATCTGTGATGCGCATCCGGTAAAAACCGGAAGTTGTAAGCGTACCGTCCTCCAGCTGCTGAAGATACTCATCCTGCGTTATCTGATATTCTTCATTATTATCAAACTCTATCCTGAGCTCCCCCCTGTCAAACAATGCCAGGAAGTCGTCAAGATAATAGTAATAATAATTTCCATCCGGCTGTTCACAGACAATTACGCTGTTATCATCATAGAGCTGCCCCTCGCCTGCATAAAAATCCTCACCCCAGTCTTTCAGCTCATCCAGTGTATATGCCACGCCGGAATGATTATCCCCTGTTATAACCAGGTTTCTGGAATAATCCATAATGTCCACAAGCTTATCCGGATTGTAAGCTCCGTCTGTCTCAAACATCTGTTCCAGCCGGATCCGGTTCATGATCTCATACACACTGTTTTCTACTGACATATTAAAGTCTTCGGAATCTTCATATTCCTGAGTCAGAATCCTCTGGATATCTGACGGATTCACCGTTCCCGCAAGGGAAATCGCTGCCAGAAGTGACGCGGCAAATACCGCGCCGCTTACAATTCCCACAATTACAGCGACCACTTTCACCACTGTTTTTCTGTACCATCGTTTCATAAAAGTCCTCTTTCCCTCTGAAGCGGCTCTCCCTGCCGGAGGTTACAGCTTCTCAATTTTATATCCCACTCCCCAGACCACTTTCAGATATCTCGGGTCTTTCGGATTAATCTCAATTTTCTCACGGATGTGGCGGATATGTACCGCAACGGTATTATCCGCGCCGATTGCCTCTTCATTCCATATTGATTCATAGATCTGGTTAATTGAAAATACCCTGCCCTGGTTTTTCATAAGCAGACGAAGAATATTATATTCAATCGGCGTAAGCTTCACCGGTTCTCCGTCGACGGTAACTTCCTTCAGATCATCATTCATCCGCAGGCCGCCCACCTCATATACTTTGTCCTCATCCTTCTGCACGGTTCCGCCAAGCTGGGTGTACCGCCGGAGCTGGGATTTCACCCTTGCCACCAGTTCAAGCGGACTGAACGGCTTTGTCACATAGTCGTCCGCCCCTACATTCAGCCCCAGAATCTTGTCCGCGTCCTCAGATTTGGCAGACAGTATAATAATGGGAATGCTGTTCTTCTCACGGATCTTAAGGGTGGTTCTGATTCCGTCCAGCCGGGGCATCATCACATCCAGAATCAGCAGGTTCACTTCCTCAGACTCCAGAATCTTTATGGCCTCCATACCGTCATACGCTTTTAAAATATGGTACCCCTCCTGGGACAGATATATCTCAATCGCTTCGACAATTTCTTTATCATCATCACATACTAAAATATTATACATTCTCATCACCTCCCTTACAGTATACATGATATGGGGAAATTTTTAAGAGGGAAGCAGGGAAAATCTTAGGATTTTATGAATATTCAGACAGCTTGGGCAAAAGGGGACAGTCCCCTTTTGCCCAAGCTGTCTGAATATTCTGTTTTGACAGAACAACAGCGCTCCACCTGAACTGTGCAGCGCTGTCACCTTACATGTATGTTCTTTTAAAACATCCCTTTCAGCGCCGGATACAGCTTTCTGAACTTCTGATATCTTTCTTCGTACTTCGCTGTAAGTTCCGGATCCGGCTCTTCTGTTGCCACGACTTTCACCAGCTTTTTCGCCGCCTCTTCAACAGAAGAGAATACGCCGCAGCCTACTGCCGCCAGAATGGCCGCGCCGTAGCCCGGTCCTTCTTCGCTTTCAATGATGTCAACTTTCATATTCATAACGTTCGCAATAATCTTTCTCCAGAGCGGACTCTTTGCTCCGCCTCCGCAGATTTTGGTACGCTCCGGGCTGACGCCGATGCTGCGGGCCACTTCGAGGGAATCCCGCAGGCCGAATGCCACGCCTTCCAGCACCGCCTGAGTCATATCTTCCCTGGTTGTGTCCATGCTCATGCCGATAAACGCCGCTCTTGCGTCCGGATCATTATGCGGAGAACGTTCTCCCATCAGATAGGGCAGATAAAACACCCGGTTCCCGCCAAGTTTCGTAATTCCCGCCTGTTCTTCCTGGTAAGCCTTTGTTTTGAGTATCTCATCCATCCACCATTTATTGCAGGATGCCGCGCTTAACATGCATCCCATAAGATGATAATTACCGTCCGCATGGGCAAAGGAATGCAGCGCATTGTTCTCATCCACGCCGAACTTTTTGCTGGAAATAAACAGAGTTCCTGATGTACCAAGGGAAATATTGCAGCCTCCGTCTCCTACCGTGGCTGTTCCCACAGCGGCAGCCGCGTTGTCTCCCGCTCCGGCGATTACTTTTACGCTTTCCGGAAGGCCCAGATCTTCCGCGATCTCCTTCTTCAATGTACCCACAACTTCCCAGCTCTCATAGAGTTTCGGAAGCTGTTCTTCTGTAATGCCGCAGATTTCCAGCATTTCTTCCGACCAGCATTTGTGCTCCACATCAAGAAGCAGCATGCCGGATGCATCGGAATATTCTGTGCAGAAGGAACCTGACAGTTTATATGCGAGAAAATCTTTCGGCAGCATGATTTTGCATATTCTCGCGAAATTTTCCGGCTCATTTTCCTTCATCCAGAGAATTTTCGGAGCCGTAAATCCCGCAAACGCAATATTGGCCGTATATTCGGACAGTTTATCTTTTCCGATCACCTGATTGAGATAATCCGTCTGCTTACCGGTGCGCCCGTCATTCCAGAGAATAGCCGGACGAATTACCTGATCCTGGTCATCCAGCGCAACGAGGCCATGCATCTGTCCTCCGAAGCTGATTCCCTGCACCTGGCTTTTATCACAGTCCGCGGTCAGTTCTCTGATTCCTTCCATACTCTGAGCGAACCAGTCTTCCGGATTCTGCTCGGACCATCCGGGATGCGGGAAATACAGCGGGTATTCCCTGGATACGATTTTACATATTTTCCCATTTTCATCCATCAGCAGCAGCTTTACTGCCGATGTGCCAAGATCAACTCCTATAAACAGCATGCCTTACCTCCTGCTTTTGCCGCGGATGCGGCTTTTTTCAGAAACGGCCGCGTCGCTTCTCAAGCTGACGCGGCCGGCCTCTTATCTTTTATTTTTTCTGTTTCAAATGTCTCCTGCAGATTCTCTCTGCCGAATTCCCTTCAGAATTATCCCCACGGATTCTCTGTCGGGTATCTTACGCCTGCCGGCTGATTGTATCCGATCTCGTCTACCGGAACTCCAATGTATTTGAATACTTCAAACAGAGCTTTTCCGTAGTGACCGAAAGCAACTGCTCCGTGGTGCGGATAGTTCTTCTCGATCAGCACGTGACGGTAGAATCTTCCCATCTCCGGAATTGCGAATACGCCGATGGAACCGAAGGATTTTGTAGCAACCGGAAGGATCTCGCCCTGTGCGACATATGCGCGCAGCACATTGTCAGATGTGCTCTGCAGACGGTAGAATGTGATATCGCCAGGTTTGATGTCGCCTTCCAGTGTTCCCTGAGTAACTTCCTCCGGAAGTGTTCTTGCCATGATCTTCTGGTATTTCATCTCGCAGGATGTCAGCTTGCTGGAAGCTGTATTTCCGCAGTGGAATGCCATGAATGTATCTTTGTGTGTATACGGGAACTTGCCTTCGATGCTCTCTTTGTACATGTCAGCCGGTACAGAGTTGTTGATGTCAAGAAGCGTTACAGCATCCTGGCTTACAACTGTTCCGATGAACTCGCTTAAGCATCCGTAAATATCAACCTCGCAGGATACCGGAATACCCTGAGCTGTCAGACGGCTGTTAACATAGCAGGGAACAAATCCGAACTGTGTCTGGAATGCCGGCCAGCATTTTCCAGCGATTGCCACGAATTTGCGGTATCCCCTGTGTTCCTCTACCCAGTCTTTCAGAGTCAGCTCGTACTGAGCAAGTTTTGCAAGAACTTCCGGCTTCTTGTTGCCTTCGCCCAGCTCTGCTTCCATGTCTTTTACAACTTCCGGAATTCTCTCGTCGCCTGCATGGTTGTTGTATGCCTCAAAAAGGTCAAGTTCTGAGTTCTCCTCGATCTCAACGCCGATGTTGTAAAGCTGCTGAATCGGTGCGTTGCATGCAAGGAAGTTCAGCGGACGGGGGCCGAAGCTGATGATCTTCAGGTTGTTCAGAGCATATACCGCACGTGCGATGGGCTCGAACTCGTGAATCATGTCAGCGCATTCCTCAGCTGTTCCTACCGGATACTCCGGAATATATGCCTTAACGCCTCTGAGCTTTAAGTTGTAGCTTGCGTTGAGCATACCGCAGTATGCGTCTCCACGTCCGTCAAGCAGATCATTCTGTGACTCCTCAGCTGCTGCGATAAACATCTTCGGTCCTTCAAAGTGCTTTGCAAGCAGAGTCTCGGAAATCTCCGGTCCGAAGTTTCCAAGATATACAACCAGTGCATTGCATCCAGCTTTCTTAACATCCTCGAGAGCCTGTACCATATGGATCTCGCTTTCTACGATACAGATCGGACATTCATAAACTGTTCCCTCGCCGTATTTCTTTGTGTACGCGTCAATCAGCGCTTTTCTCCTGTTTACGGACAGGCTCTCCGGGAAGCAGTCTCTGCTCACTGCAACAACTCCGATTTTTAATTCAGGCATATTGTTCATAATTCTTATCCTCTCTTTCTTTCCTGCCTGCGGCTTTCTTTCTGAACCGCTCTGCCTATTTTGTTTTTAAGACGGTGTATCCGTCTTTTCCTTCTGCCGGCAGCCTATACGTGAGGATTCTCGCCCTGCAGTCCGCAGAAAGCGCCTTCGATTCCTGCTTCCTCATGAGCAATCAGCCACTTGTTTACCGCTGCGAGCAGACGGTTTTCTCCTTCTTTGGATGTCTCAAAGGAAAGCTCGTCATTGGTTCCCTTCGGCAGGATAATCGCGCAGCGGAATCCGCCTTCCCGGGCCGTGCACGGCGCATAGTGGAGAGTCGTCGCATAGAGCTCCACCGCTGTCGCGGCAGGCACGAAAAATGCTTCGATCTTCGATGTGTCATACACGTCCCCTTCCTGGATATCCTGCTGGCATCCAAGCAGAAGAATCAGATCTGTGACTGCGATGTCGATCTCCGAACTTCTGTGGTATTCCACCGCATTCAGTCTGTAGTTATCTCCGTTGCAGTAACCGATCTGGATTGGCAGTCCGCCAAAACCTTTCTGGCTTACTGCCTCAGCCTCGGGCAGAGCTTCCAGCTCTTCCACTGAGGCCACATAGATAACATCCTCCGGAAGCGGCGTATGCTCCATTTCCTTTAAGATTTTCTCAAAAGAAAACTCTGTCAGCACTCTTCCATACTTGCCAAAGGACGCATCTGTCAACTGTTTAATTTCCAATTTTCTGACCTCCTTATGTATACGGTGTTTTTGTTTCCGGTCTGTCATATTCCGGACAGATCCGGTCCGCGTTCCTGCATCTGCAGGTTTGTGAGGTCATTTTATCAACTTAAGGGCATCTTTTCGACCAAAAAATTAGCCATTTAATGCCCATTTCCTGTCTTTTCGCGATATTCGCTCGGCAGCATTCCATATTTTTTGCGGAATGCCCGGGCCAGGCCTTTGCTTCCTGAAAATCCGTTCCGAAGAGCAGTTTCCGTAATACTGTACTTCCCGCTCTCCAGATCTTTCAGGGCATACCCCAGCCGGATGCTCTGAAGATAACTCTTGAATGTAATCCCGGCATACTTCTGGAACATCCTGGAAAGATAGGTCGGCGAATACCCGAACACCCGGGCCACAGACTCAAGCGTCATCTCTCCGGCATAATTTTCCTTCATATAGGAAGTAATGGACGACAGCCGGTTCAGGTTTCTGTTCTTCCTTACCGAATCCTGATCGATCTGTGTCAGCCGGTACTCTTTTACAAGGAAATACATGATATTATAGAAAATACTTTTCACCTTCAGATTATAGCCGATTTGCTTCTCCGTGTAAACCCGGAACAGATCTTTTATCAGTTCCATGAAGCGCTCATCTTTTTTCCCGGGCTCATGGGTGAACCAGATAAACTGCTCTTCCGTAAAATATTCCTCAAACATCTTGAGGGGGATCTGAAGAACAATCGTCTCATTGGGCCGGGGCGCGTCAATCGAGTGAACTTCATTGGAATTTACGATGATAAATTCATCCGCTGTCAGCCGCCACATTCTGTCGTCAACAAAAAATCCCAGTTCTCCCTGGCACACGGCAAATATTTCTATAGAGCGGTGCCAGTGCTTCTCCCGGAAATAATTTCCGTTCCACCCTTCAAACAGGAAGAGCTTGAAGGGCAGTCCCTCCTCCGGAACAATCAGCTCATGCGAAAATCTCATAGGCTCCCTCTTTTCATGCCGCGGCGTCTTTCACACCGCGGCATTTCCGTCTTTTTGTTTATTCATTATGAAGAAGCTTGTGTTCCTTTCCTTTCAGGATGCCGTCATATACGCTGGCCACAATGGGATTTTCATTGGACAGCCGGATCTGGGCCATATTGTCGATCTTATAGATGCCTTCCAGTCTGGCTTTTTTCGTCCGCGGTCCAATGGGAACAGGCTGCCCGCCGCCGGCAATACAGCCTCTCTTGCAGGCCATGACCTCCACGAAATCATAGTGGGCCTCTCCTGCCTCCATTCTGTCCAGAATGATTTTTGCACAGTGCAGTCCGTTTACAACCGCGATCTTTACGGTCCGGTCTCCAAGCTCAATCTGAGCCTCCTTGATTCCGTCCACGCCGCGGATTCCCGTAAAACTGATAGCTTCCAGATCTTCCTCCCGGTTGCTGCCGACGAGCCGGCGGAGCACCGCTTCCGTTACGCCTCCGGTTACGCCGAAAATTGCTCCGGCTCCGGACGCCAGTCCGAAAGGCATATCCAGCGACTCCGGCTTTACCTGGGACAGGTCAATGCCTGCCTCCTGGATCATGCGGGTAATCTCTGTAGTAGTAAGAACATAATCCACGTCCTGCTCGCCCTCGGTAAAATGTTCCGGTCTGCGGATCTCTGCTTTCTTTGCCGTACAGGGCATAATGGAAACGACTACAGTCTTTTTCACATTCTCTTCCCCGTTTTCCGCCGCTTTCGCGGCATTCATCCGCGCTTCCTCTTTTATCAGAGCGCCGAACATCTCCTGGGGAGACTTGCAGCTTGATATATTTTTCCGGAACCGGGGATACCGGTTCTCGCAGAATTTCACCCAGGCCGGACAGCAGGAGGTAAACAACGGCAGATTTTCTCCGGATTTCAGCCTCTCTACCAGTTCTTTTGACTCTTCCATTACCGTCAGGTCGGCGCCGAAATTTGTATCGTATACTTCATCAAATCCGATTCTTCTGAGGGCTGCCGCCAGACGTCCCAGCGTATTTTCCCCTTTCTTAATGCCAAACTTGTCTCCTACTGCCACACGGACCGCAGGAGCGATCTGAGCTACTACACGGATATTTCTGTCCGCCAGAGCCGCCCACACCGGAGCCACATCCTGTTTAATGCTGATCGCGCCGGTAGGGCAGACCGCACGGCACTGTCCGCAGCCCACACAGTCTGTCTGCGCCAGATCCCTGTTAAATGCCGGCATAACCTGCATCCTGGAACCGCGGAAGGCAAAATCCAGAATTCCCAGTCCCTGAATCTCTTCACAGGTACGCACACAGTCTCCGCACAGAATACATTTGTTCGGATCCCGGATGACACATTCCGAAGAGGTATCCAGCGGAAGCTGTTTCTTGTTGTTTTCAAAACGGACTTCAGTAATGCCCAGCTGACGGGACAGTTTCTGCAGCGTACAGACGCCGTTCTTCGCGCAGGTTGTACAGTCTCTGCAGTGGGAAGCCAGCAGCAGCTCGATGATCATCCGTCTGTGATGCTGCAGCCGGGGCGTATTGGTATAGATCACCATGCCGTCTCTGGGCACCTCAGAACAGGACGCGAAAATTCTTCCCCGTTCGTCCTCCACTACGCACATACGGCAGGCTCCGTATGTAGACAGTTCCGAGTGATAGCAGAATGTGGGCAGGTCGATTCCTGATTTCCGGATTACAGAAAGAACATTTCTCTCGTTTGTAAACGCAACCCTGCGGTTATTGATTGTCATATAACTCATGCTCATCTCCTCCTACCCTTCTACATGTATTGCGCCGAATGCACAGGCGCTCTCGCAGGCGCCGCACTTGATGCATTTTTCCGTGTCAATTACATATGGTTCCCTGAGCTGTCCGCTGATGGCTCCCACCGGACAGTTCCTTGCGCACTTGGAACATCCCTTGCACCGCTCCGGACTTATGATAAAGCGCCTCAGAGCCGTACAGGTATGGGACGCGCATTTCTTGTCCACAACATGTTCCATATATTCATCCCGGAACAGCTTCAGTGTACTCATAACCGGAAGAGCCGCGCTCTTTCCAAGACCGCACAGCGCTGTCTCCGTAATCGTATTGGCCAGTTCTTCCAGAAGATCCAGGTCTTCCACCTTTCCGTTTCCGGCAACAATCCGTTCCAGAATCTCCAGCATCCGCTTCGTGCCTTCCCGGCAGGGCACACATTTGCCGCAGCTTTCATTCTGTGTGAAATTCATAAAGAACCGGGCGACCTCAACCATACAGGTGTGATTGTCCATAACAACAAGACCGCCGGAACCGATCATAGCTCCCATTTTCTTCAGAGAGTCAAAATCAAGGCTTACATCCAGATGAGGCGTAACAAGACATCCTCCTGACGGACCTCCGATCTGTACCGCCTTAAATTCCCCGTCCCCCTTGATGCCGCCGCCGATATCGTAAATGACTTCGCGGAGGGTAGTTCCCATAGGCACCTCGATCAGTCCGGTATGCTTCACACTTCCCGTCAGGGCAAAGGCCTTGGTTCCCGGGCTGTTCTCCGGTCCGATACTCTTAAACCAGTCCGCGCCGTCCATGATAATCATGGGAACATTGGCAAATGTCTCCACATTGTTCAGAACCGTAGGCTTGCCGAACAAACCCTGTTCCACGGTACGGGGCGGTTTGACTCTGGGCATTCCCCGGTTGCCCTCAATGGACGCGGTCAGAGCGCTTCCTTCCCCGCACACAAACGCGCCGGCTCCCCGGTTGATATGCAGCCGGAAGGAAAAATCTGTTCCCAGAATATGGTCTCCCAGAAGTCCGCACTCCTCCGCCTGGGCAATGGCCAGCTTCAGACGGCTGATGGCCAGCGGGTACTCTGCCCTTACGTAGATGTATCCTTCCTGGGCGCCTACCGCGTAAGCCGCGATCATCATGCCCTCGATCATCTTGTGGGGATCTCCCTCCATGATGCTCCGGTCCATAAACGCGCCCGGATCGCCCTCGTCTCCATTACAGACAACGTAACGTTTTTTCTCGGCCTGTCTGGCCACCTGGGACCATTTATAACCGGTGGGGAATCCGCCGCCTCCCCTTCCTCTTAAGTTGGACTCGGAAATCTCCTGAATGATTTCCTCCGGAGTCATTTCAAACAGCGCCTTTTCCAGGGCCTGATAGCCTCCGGTTGATATGTATTCCTGAATATGCTCTGCGTCGATATGTCCGCAGTTTTTCAGCACATTTCTGGTCTGCTTTTTATAGAAAGGAATCTCTTCCTGCTTCTTGTATTCGATTCCGTCCTGCTTGAACAGCAGATGACGGATAATGTCGCCTTTTTCTATGGTTCTGTGGAAGATCTCGTCACAGTCTTCCGGCTGTACTTTCGTGTACAGAATCCCCTGGGGCTCAATCCGCATAAGGGGTCCCATCTCGCAGAACCCGTGGCATCCGCTTTTCTTAACGCTGATCTCCCCGTTTCCATGGGCGATCTCCGGCCCGAAATGTACTTCCACATCCGGATGATCTTTCACCAGCGCGCACATTCTCTCATAGATTTCGCCGGATCCGCCTGCCAGGCATCCTGTCCCGGCACAGATCAGAATCCTGCATCTGCTGTCTGCAACCTGTGCTTTCGAAGCTTCCCGTACCTGTCCGAGAGCTTCTCTGTCTGCAATTCTCTCCATACGCTTATGCTCCTCTCAACTCTCGAATCAACTCCGCCGCGGCGTCCGGGGTCATGGCCGGATATACCTTGTCATTTACCGTAAGAACCGGCGCAAGCCCGCAGGCTCCCAGACAGGAAACTGTCTCCAGCGTAAACAGCATGTCGTCGGTGGTCGCTTTTTCCTCAGAAAGGCCCAGTTCGCTGTACAGTCTCTCCAGAATCGGAATAGACTTACGCACATGACAGGCCGTGCCGTCACAGACTTTAATGATGTATTTTCCCTTTGGCTCAAAGGAAAAATTCTCATAAAAAGTAGCCACACTGTAAGCTTTCGCCTCATTGATTCCCAGTTTCTCAGCAACATAGCTGAGAAGCTCCGGAGGCAGATACCGATATTCCGCCTGGATATCCTGAATAATAGGAATAAGGGCTGCCTGCTGTGACCCGTGTTCCGCAATAATTTCATCAGCCTTGTCATAGTAGGTCTGTTCTAACATGAAATACCTCCTTTTTGTATAATCTGCTTTGATAAAAATACCGTTAAATAATATTATATTGGGAAATCAAAAAGCACACAATAGAAAAAACTCTGAGCTTTTTATAATTTTCTCCACAGGTTACAGTCCGCCGTTCATCCAGGCAGCAGTTCCGTCACATATACCGGATTTCAGATGTTTCAGCACTCCGGAAAGCATACAAAAAGAGACCGAAGCGCTGTCTGACTTCAGACAGGCCTCCGTCTCCTCCTGAACGGCAGTCCTAATAGCCGAAATACTGATCGATTCCATCTGCGATTCCCCGGACAATTTTATTCTGATAATCCTCCGTCGCCATAAGAGCGTCCTCCTCCGGGTTTGTCATATACCCCATCTCTACAATTGTAGCCGGGACCTGGCTCCAGTTATTGCCGCTCATGGAATCCGTCTCCCACACGCCGTCATTTTCGCATCCGGCAGATTCACTCAGCTTATTAATAATACAGTCGGACAGGGCTCTTGCCTGTTCGTAAAGTTCCGGATAGAACGGATTGTCCGGCGTAATACAGATCGTCATGGCGCCTTTCACCGAAGAATCCTCCGATCCGTTCGCGTGGATTCTGACAAATGCGTCCGCTTCTGCATTATTGGCTACGTCCGCCCTTTCAATACAGCTCACCGGCACATCATTGGATTCCCGGGTCATAAGCACGGTATACCCCCTGTCCTGCAGCACGTCTCTGAGCTTCTGGCTGACCGAAAGCGTCAGCTCATACTCTGCAAGTCCGCTGACAGTTCCCGATGTTCCGGAAGTATCTGCCGCCTTGTTTTCAGTAGAGCCGGGGCCGAGAGGCTCTGTCCCTTCCGCAACCACAGCCGAATGTCCCGGATCAATTACAACTGTCTGGGTTCTCTTCTGCTGCTCCGGCTCTTTTTCTTCCTCTTTTTCTTCCTCCGGTTCAGTTTCCTGTTTCTTGTCCTGCTCATCCAGTTCGATTACCAGATCCGCAACCTTCTTTTCCGGCTGTTCTTCTGTCTCTTCCCCTGAGGAACAGCCTGCCGCGGCCAGCGCGAGAACCGCCGCAGCCAGAATCACTTTCCACCTTTTCATACAATCACCTTTCCCCTCTGCTTTACATATAATATATCATAAGTAATCCAGCATCTCTGCAAAACATCCGTTGATGCGGCATCTCACAGAACCGTATCACTGATTATTATACACTAACTTTTGCCAAATGTGATGCTGTTTATTCAAAAAGAGGGATTTCAATGAGTATACAAGGACTTGACGTCAGCGAATTTCAGGGCGAAGTGGACTGGGAACGGGTAAAAGCAGCCGGTTTTCAGTTCGCCATGCTCCGCGCCGGATACGGCGCCGGCACAGAAGACCGCCGTTTCCGGCGCAACGCCTCCGAATGCGGCCGGATCGGGCTTCCTTTCGGCGTGTACTGGTTCTGCTATGCCGCGACTCCCGCCGAAGCAGCCGCAGAGGCCGACAGCTGCATCAGAACCGTTTCCTCCTTCCGGCTGGAATATCCGGTATGCTATGATATCGAAGAGGCTTCCGCCGATTATGTCCGGAAGCAGGGGGCTCCATTTAACGCTTCGCTGGCCCGGAAGCTGGTCCGGAGCTTCTGCAGCCGCGTGGAAGAGAAAGGATACTTTTCCATGTTTTACAGCAGCCGCAACTTTATAGACACCTACCTGGGAAATGATCTCCGGAAGCGCTATGCACTCTGGTACGCCCGATACAGTGAACGTTTCGATGGCACCGGCTGCGGCATATGGCAGTACACCAGCCAGGGCAGTGTACCCGGAATCAGAGGGGATGTTGACCTGGACCGGGGATTTACGGATTACCCTTCCATAATCAGAAATGCCGGGCTGAATCATCTCTCCGGAAGGCCTTCCCGGCCGGAACCGGACTATGTTACCTATGTCCTCCGCCCGGGAGATACCCTGAGTGAAATTGCCGCCAGATTCGGAACAACTGTATCCGAGCTTGCCGGGCTGAACCACATTTCCAATCCGGACCAGATCTATGCCGGGGATACCATTCGTATTCCGGAAAAAGACGCGACTTAAGAAAATCATAATTTTTTTTCGATTTCTTTTAGAGTTTAATCATATTTTTGACACATTTGGTTATTATACTTAGAGCCAGATAGTTGATAAACAACTATCTCCCCCCTCATAAAGTAATGGCATCCCGGGGGACCGGGATGTCGCACTTTACTCTCATTCCTTTAATAACTATAAAAACAACGGAAACCCGTCAGTCGAGAGGCTGACGGGTTTTCGCTGTCTCTTCCCTTGAAATAACAGATGCTCTGATGTATAATTTATTAAGAATTTATTTATTAAGGAGTTAAATTTTAAAAAGTCAATAGTGTGCCTGTTTTTCCTTATACTTTCTTTATCAATGCTTTATAATTTTCCTTTTTCTTTTATAGTTCACTCATATTTTTGTCACATTTTCCCTTTATACTATGTATCAGATAGTTGATAAACAACTATCTCCCCCCTCATAAAGTTCAGACGCTGCAGGGCGTCGCACTTTACTCTCATTCCTTTTTAGATAACCAATAAAACAACGAAAGCCCGTCAGTGAAAGCTGGCGGGCTTTCGTTGTTTCTCTGCGTTCTTCTGTGATTCGTTTTTTATTTGTGATTGTATTTCTTCGGGCAGACATTTATAATACAGGCTGGAGGATTTTTGACATGAACAATTTTACGGTTTTAAACTATCAGGGCAGTAAAAATAATCTGCGGGATTTTATATATAAAAATCTGAAACCATATATTCAGGAAGGAAAAGCCGTCTTTGATATCTTTTCCGGTTCCGCGTCTGTCAGCAGTATGTTCGGGCAGGAATACCTGGTATATGCCAATGACGCGGAGGCATACGCGTCTATTATCGCCGATGCTTTACTGAATCCGGCAGACATCCCCTCTCCTTCCGCTTTTCTGGAACAGATTGAAGCGGATTATGCTGCCATAAAGCAGGCCCTTTGTATCCCTGTTCTTGATTTTATAAATCGGGAAAAGACTGCGCTGAAAGAAAACAATTACCGTGAGCTGAGCGCTGTTTATGATTCCTATCCTACCGTGTGGAATCAGAAATACTCAGATATTATTCAGAAAGAACTGACTGTTGAAAATATAAGGGCGGCAGATAACTACTATCTTTTCACCACGTATTACGCATCCAACTACTACGGGATCGGACAGGCACTGGAAATTGACTGTATCATCAAACTGATACACACACGCTTTCCTTCCTGCAGAAACGCCCTTCTTATGTGCCTGTTTTATGCCATGAAGGAAACGGTTTTCTCCAAGGACGGACATATGGCGCAGCCCCTGAATCCGGAAAAAAATCAGCGCCGGCTGTTTCTGCAGCGCAGCAAATACGTATATGAGCTTTTTATAAGAAAGCTTCGGGAATATCTTGCCCTCCCGCTTCCGGAGTACTCCGGAAAGAACCGGGTCTTTAATAAAAATTTCGAAGAACTCCTGACCATGAATATTTTTTCAGATGTGGGACTTGTATATGCGGATCCGCCTTACACGGATATGCAGTATTCGAGATATTATCATCTTCTCAATGTTGCGGTCAGATATGAATATCCGGATCTGACCCGCTCCAGAAACGGATATACAAAGGGGCTGTATACCGAAGGCCGCTATCAGTCAAAACTGAGCCAGCGCAGTTCTGCCGGAAAATCTCTGGAACGTTTAATCTCCTTCTGCGCCGGCGCCGGGGTCAATCTGGCGTTAAGCTACGCCTATCCCCAGGACAGAAAGAAACAGGCGACAGACCGCTATACCATTTCCATTGACGAATTAATCCGGCTGGCCCGGAAACATTTTTCACCGGAACGGGTTACAGTAGCCGCCCAGTCATACAGCCATGCGAACCACCGCAACAGCACCCAGAAAAAGGTTGTGGAATATCTGATTCTCTGTGGAGATAAAACCGGAAAAGAGCTGAATTATGATACGCTGAAAAAGCAGATCGCCAATGTTGTCCCCAGCAAGAATAATGCCATGTATAATTCTCATATGTACTGGTCTCAGAAAGCCTACAATATATGCGATATCCTGATTCAGACATTATCAGACAGGGGCGGGGTTGTGTTTGATCCTTTCTTAGGCTCAGGCGTTACAGCACTGGAAGCCATCCGTGACGATACAGGTAGAAAAGCTGTGGGCTGTGATATTAACGACATGCCCGTCTTTATTTCCAGAACGCTGCTGTCTGTAAACAGCAGCGGAAATATCCGGGAAATTCTGGACGATTTTCTGGAAAAGCTGACGCCTTTGACAAGGTATTATCGGACAACCTGTCCGGTCTGTCACAAAACAGGAACCATATCCAAAGTTCTGTTTGATAAGCCGGACCGGCAGAAAAATGTATTTAAAATCAAGACAGTCTATTATTCCTGTCCGTGTACAAAAAAAGGCGTGAAGGAGCCGGACGAAGAAGACCGCCGCCTTATGCAGACAGTCCCTGTCCTGGAAAATATAACGGATACCGCTTTACTGGCGAATTCAAAAATCGCGGTCAGTGAAAATGATGATATCAGAAACATTTTTACCGGAAGGAATCTGGCGGTACTTGATGAAATCCTGACAATCATCCGCGGGTACGAAGACCGTTATCAGAATATATTAAAATACATCCTGATGTCCGTGCTTCACCTGTGCAAGATAACAGACAGACATTCCAATTCACAGTGGCCTCTGTGGATTCCGAAGACGGACTGTGTTGAAAAGAATATTATTGAAATCTTATCAAAAAAAGTTCATAAATTTAACGATGTAATTGCGTTTATGAAAGAGAACTATTCTCATGCCCGGATTGTCAGTTCCTACGATGAACTGCAGCCCGGCAGCTGTCTTCTGCTGCAGAAAGGCTGCCAGAACATTACCGGAGATGACATTCCCGACGGCGGAGCCGACCTGATCATTACGGATCCCCCGTATCTTGAACAGGTCCTGTACTCGGAATATATGCAGTTATACAAACCTTTCCTGGGGTTCGGCTACAATCTGGCGGATGAAATCGTAGTCTCTTCCGCGCCTTCCAGAGACAAGAACAGGGAGGACTATTTCCGGCTGCTGGACCAGGCCTTTGACATGTGTTCACGAAAACTGAAGCTCCACCGGCATATGTGTCTGTATTTTCACGACTGCAGCCTGGACGTCTGGAACCGTCTCATCACCATTCTGGAAAGCAGGGGGTTCCGGTTTATCACACAGATTCATATCCGGAAAACTGTTACGCTGAAAAATATTATAAGCCCGAAAAAATCGCTCAACGGCGACTCCATACTTATTTTCTCAAAGGAGGACGCCCCTGTCGTTCATCACACGGAGACGGAAGATATTGCTGAAATTGAGACAGCTATTATCCGGCAGAGCAGAGCTATGATCCGGGCAGACGGCCCCCAGTCCACCCCCGAGCTCTATGACAACGGGCTTATGGAACTTCTGATTCAGAACGGCTGGCTGGCCGGACTTTCTCAGAAATACTCTTCCCTGGTCGATATTTTTGAAAAGCATCTGACCTGGGATTCTCAGACCGGAAAATGGATGATCTAGAGCAGGAAAAGGGGGTTCTCCGAAGAGAGCCCTCTTTTCTATGCATTCCGGCTGCCGTTATAATACTGCCCCGGAAAATACTTATCCAGCTTTTTCATCAGCTCTGTTCCGTCTGTTGTTCCCACTTCCAGGTCCCTGGCAACTTTTTCGCCGTCCTTTGTATAACCGGAGGTAGTGATACAGACGGCCGCGTCAAATCCTCTTCTTTCACGCTCCGCGTACAGCCGCTGAACAGGTTCTGAACCCACGTTGTGCACCCAGCGTTTGCACTGGAAAAGCTCACGGCATATTCTGCCGTTTTCCTGCCTGGAGGCCATAATATCAACGCCCAGATCTCCGGCGCCTCCGATTCTCACCACATTTTCATATCCCTCTGCCTTCAGCAGCCGGACAATCAGCTCTTCAAATTCCGTTCCGGTCAGCGTGGAAATATCAACAGCGTCCTCATTCGGTTTTGCAGTGTCCTTCCTCTCCACATAATATTTATCTTCTATTACGCAGTAGTTTAAAATCAGGCGCTCAATTTCACTCTGATGGCTTCCTCTTCCAGAATCTGAATGATTGTTTTCGGATTTCCGTCGCACAGGGCGTTTACCAGTTCAAAACAGATATCTTCCAGAACAAATTTCCCTTTCCTCTCCAGAATCCGGCGGATAAATACCGGCATCAGATCATAAATCTTCGTGTACAGGGCGTCCGAGTCTTCAATATCCAGATAGAGCCGGTTGTCACTGATCTGAATCACTCCTGCGTCCACACTGAAATATTCCAGAAGCAGACGTCTGATTTTTTCATTATCACTCTCTGAAGCAAGATACTGATATCTGATTCTCAGATCGTCACGCGCCAGCTTTACCGCTCCCGAAAGGGTTACGCAGTCTTTTGCGTCAAGCAGATGAAAGTATATTTTCCTGACCAGAAGGAACTCATAATTGTCATTTCCTATGTACCAGTATCTGTCCTTCTCATCCAGTTTATAAAATGCCGCGATTATTTCATTCATAAATGTATTTGTAAAAGCGGCCTGCTTCCGTATCGTAGGGTCCGTTTTGACAAGATCCGTCTGGTATGCGTACTCAAATCCGTTTTTTCTGGCCAGATTGACGATCTCAGTATAAGTCTTAAAATATTTCGCCCTTCCCAGTTTCATTGTAAAAAAGACGAGGCCTTTCTCTTTCAGCACTTTTGCGAAATGGGCAAACATATTGTCGATGTCCTTATAATAGTTGCCGAGGCTGTTCTTCTCCGGTCTTTCTTCCGCATCGGTCAGTACAATTTCCTGATCCAGCATCTCCCGGGTCAGTCTGTACCCGGGATCGTAAAATTTTTCCAGCCAGATCCGGTAGAGCTGGTTTCTTTCCAGATAGGGCACCTGATCCGTATACGGAAAATCCGTGTAAATGATATCCGCCTTCAGATCCGGATGCGTGTCAATAAACGATGCATAATCCTGATTATACATTTTCACTTCCGCGCTGCATGACCCGATCTGCCTGGATCTGTATTTCCGCTTGAATGTCCGGAAATTCCGGTACTTTTCCTCAAACAGCATCCACACATTCATCTCCTGTGCCTTGTGCCCGACAACATGGTACAATATGTCCGTACTTGAACCGTACATGGCAATCCTTGCCAGAGAAAGAGCGGAAACGAGCGCCTGCTCCAGAATGTCTCTTTCCGGTCCTGCTTCCAGTTTCCGGATAGAATCCTGAAGGATCAGCAAAGCGAGTTTGTTCCTGTGGGTAAAAATCCTGTCATATCTGTCAGCACCGGTTGAGGCGGTTATGTTTATCCTGCTGTTTACAATATACTGTGCCCGCGGAAACCGGTCCGCACTCTGTTCCGACAGCTCTGTCAGCTTATCATAATCAATCGCTTCAAACGGTTTTGCTCTTTTCCCGCATATGGGACATTTTCTTAATAATTTTACATTTTTCCCTTCTCTGATCTCTCTGTTCGGAGACGGATGAAAATACCCCTCCTTCCCTTCTGCAGGATCAAATAAGACTTTGGAAATATAATTTTTCCTGCCGCAGCACTTTGTCTCATACAGGGACATAATCTCTGAACAGCAGTCGTTCTTAACCTGCTCAAATAAAGCGTCCAGACAGGACATGTCCGCTTCTTCAAAAAGCGCCTGAACCGCGCTGAAGGTATAGTTGTCCAGTTCTGTCGCGTATATGGCCCCGACTTTATTCATCGCGGCGAAGACAAATGTTCCCGATCCCATGAACGGATCATACAGAACCGAATCCTTATCACATACTGTTCCGATCACTTTTTCTGCCACGCCCGGAGACTTTCTTCCCTTAAAGTTAAATGTTCTGCGCATTTCATCCGGAACGGTATTGGGTATGTCCTGAATATTCGTTTTAATCTGATCCAGTTTTTCCCTGACAGCGGCATCGATCTGTTTTTTCATCAAGAACCTCCTCCTTTACAGGATATGATGGCGGAATTTTCCGCCGGTGTCAAGCCTGTATCATCTCCGCGGGCCGCGGCCGGGATATCCATCTGTTTTCTCTTCTGGACGGAGCCGCTGTTTAATTATATAATAATTCTGGCAGTTCAAAATTGCTTTTGATTTTTATATATCTTACTTTATGACAGGAGGGACGGAACAATGATCACATGTAAAAACTGCGGTTACCAGATGGATGATGACGCCCTGTTCTGCGAGCAGTGCGGCACCCCGGTTTCCCAGTCCCCGGGCGGGTCAGTGCAGAACGGATATCAGAACCAGTATCAGAACGGATATCAGGACGGATATCAGAATGGTTATCCGAACGATTATCAGACGGATTATCAGAATGGTTATCCGAATAGTTATCAGAACAATTACCAGGACGGTTTTCAGACTCCGCCGCCCGCTCCTGCTGCCCGCAGATCGCGCGTTCCGCTCTATATTGCCATCGCGGCTGCCATTGTAGTGGTTATTGCCGCAGGCGCCGGACTTGCCGTATGGTTTCTGGCAGATTCTCCCGCGGAAAATACACAGCAGACAGCGTCACTGCAGGACTCTGACACAGCAGATAATACAGATTCCTCATTCCCGCGGGGAAACGACGCGGATCATGCAGATACAGAAGACAATGCGGATTCACAGGAAGAGGAAAGAACTGAGAATACGGAGGAAAGTGACGCGGAGGATTCCGGCAGCACCGGAAACGGGAATACGGATTCCCGGGAGAACACCTCCCCGTTTGTAATCAATCCATCCGCTGAAGCTGATTATACGACGGCGCTGGATCCGTCCGGATATGAATCCTATTCCTCCGCGATCGATGAGTTCAGTTTCTGGTATCCCACAGATTTCTATAACGAAGTAACGTACAACACACAGCCTGACGCCGTACAATATGGAACGAATCTGGAGGAAATCACCTTTTCCGCCAAAGATGGTTCCCGGCTTATATTTCAGGCTGTCCGGCGCACGGATTCTCTTTCCCTGGATGATATGACCGACAGGATCTGCAGCTCTGAGCTGGAGCGGATGTCGTCTTCAGAGGTTATCCTGAATCATGTGAAAGACAATTACGGCAAAGTCATTGTAACAGGCTGGGACAACGAGAGAGACGGATATACGGACTACTGTCTGACGAAGATAAAACAGGACACCATTCTCCGGATGACGGTTCAGTTCCCGGGCTATACGAATGATGACGACGAACTCCGTATGGGATATCTGACAGAAACATTTTACCGCATGTGCGGTTTTTCGGATGCGGATCCGTGGAGAACCTACGAAGAATATATAAGGGAGAACGGATAAATTATGAAAATCAGAAAAAGAAACAGGATACTTCTTATGACTGTCTTTGCCCTTCTGCTGACCGGCTGCGCCGGATCAGAGGCAGAAGAAACGCCCGGCAGGAATTCCGATGATAAAACCAGGGAAGTTTCCGATCTGAATATTGACGCTGAAACAGAAGCGGAAGAAGAACCGGAAATTCTTCATTTTGTAGACGTGTACCAGAACCCTTATCAGGTCGAAATCAACCCGGATGTGGAAAAACATAACTATAAAGCAGAATGTTTTATTCACAGCGGAGATCTTCTTGCCTATGAAGGGGATGAAAATTATACATACCGGCTGGGTGTGGATGTATCGGAACATCAGGGATATGTGGACTGGCAGCAGTTAAAAGACAATGGCTTTGACTTTGCATTTATCCGGCTGGGCTACCGCGGCTACGGACAGGAAGGCAACATCCGGCTGGATCAGGAGTTCCGGAGAAATATGCAGAATGCACAGGAGGCAGGACTGGATGTGGGCGTTTACTTCTTCGCGCAGGCCGTCAATGAAGAGGAGGCCCTGGAAGAGGCAGACTTTGTCCTGGAAAATCTGGAGGGATATACACTTCAGCTTCCTGTTGTATACGATCCGGAAAGCATCCTGGACGACGAGGCAAGAACAGACAATGTAACCGGCGAACAGTTTACAGAAAATACGGAAGTATTCTGCTCTGCCATCGCAAATGCCGGATATGATCCCATGATCTATGCCAATATGCTCTGGGAAGCATTTGAGCTGGATCTGGAGCAGCTCTCGGAATATCCGCTCTGGTACGCGGATTATGAGCCCAGCCCCCAGACGCCTTATCATTTCGATTTCTGGCAGTATACCAATGAAGGCAATGTTCCCGGTATAGAAGGAAATGCGGATCTGAATATCCAGATGATCCCCTCCCGCTGAATGTACAGCTGTTTTCCGGCGGGTTTCCTCCTCTCCTCAGACGGATATCCGTCTGAGGAGAGCTGGTTCCCCGCTGAAGTACTTATACAGGGAGCCTAATCATTTTCTCCGTTTTCCCGAAACATATCAAATACATGGCGCAGGTCTTTCTGATTCGCGATGGTCTTCGGTGAAGACTTCAGCGGCACCTTTTTCCCATCATAATATGAAATACAGCCATCTCTGCTTCCGACAGACAGGACAGCGCAGCAAATGCCAGCAGATATTCCTGTGCAGTATATCCTTCGCACATTGTGATAATACTCTCGCCCAGCAGAGACTTCTGCCAGTCAAAAAGACAGCCTGACGCAAATCTGTCAATATAAGGAAATTCTATTATTCCTACATTTTTTGGGAATTAAATAACAATATACTTTCTATGATATAATGGCAAAGTCTGATTTTTCATATACAGTAAGAGAATAAACGGAGTATATTCTTATCTGAGAAAACTTCTTAAATATTTTTTAGTTTCTCTTTATAAACTTTCTTATCCTTTTATATTTCACTCATATTTCTGACACATTTTCTCCCTATACTATATATCAGATAGTTGATAAACAACTATCTCCCCCCTCATAAAGTTCAGGCGCCGCAAGGCGCCGCACTTTACTCTCATTCCTTTAGATATAACTTATAAAACCAGCAGAAACCCGTCAGTCGAAAGACTGACGGGTTTCTGTTTGTTTCTGTTATTTATTCGCTTTTTCCTCAAACCATTCGTACAGGTCCTGATATACCTGATACCGGTCTGTCTCGTTTAATATCTCATGTCTGTCTCCCTCATATAATCTGAGCGAGACATCCTGCATGCCCGCGGATTTGTATGTCTCACAGACTTTACGCACGCCTTTTCCGAAATTCCCCACCGGATCTTCTGCTCCTGACGCGAAAAGCACGGGCAGTCCTTTCGGTATCATGCTGATATTTTCTTTTTTCTGCATGCCCAGCATTCCGGCCATCATACTGTAATATGCATTCACAGTAAATATAAAGGAGCAAAGCGGATCCGCTATATATGCCTCCAGATGTTCTTTATCGCTGGTGAGCCAGTCCGCACGGGTTGCCGCAGGCCTGAACTTCCTGTTAAAGGAGCCTGTCACCAGTTCATCCACCATCCTGCTGCGGTAGTGCCAGCCCCGGACCGCCGCCATCAGACGGCAGAGCCGCTTTATAAACAGCAGTGACGATTTCCTGCGGTCTGTAACTGTGCCGGTCAGCACCACACCGCTGAGCCCGTTTCCATACATTTCAATATACTGGCGCAGCAGAGACGAACCCATACTGTGCCCCAGCATAAAATAAGGCACATCCGGATACTTTTTCATGGTACGCTGGCGGAGTGTATGAATATCTCCCACCACACAGGCGTTGCCGTATTTTTTATCAAAAAATCCGTATTCTGATTTTGACTGTACAGACTTTCCATGTCCGAGATGATCATTCCCCACCACATAAAATCCCTTTTCGCAGAGAAACTGTGCAAACTCATCATACCTTTTGATATATTCCACCATTCCGTGGCAGATCTGCAGAACAGCTCTGACTTTTCCCTCGGGTTTCCACTCTATCGTATGAATCTCGGTGTTTCCATCCTTGGATGGGAAATAGAACTCATCTCTCATGTTACTTCCTTACCTGTCATCTAATTTTATGTAATCACGGTATGGAGCAAGCGGCTTGTATGCCGGACGTATGATCTTGTCTACATTTTCGAGTTCTTCCAGCCTGTGCGCGCTCCATCCTACAATACGCGCTGCAGCGAAAATCGGTGTATACAGTGACGACGGGAGATCCAGCATATTGTACACCAGGCCGCTGTAGAAATCTACATTGGCATTGACTCCTTTATACATACGGCGTTTTTCTCCGATAATCTCCGGAGCCATATGCTCGACTTTCTCGTACAGAGCATACTCTTCCTCGCATCCTTTTTCTCTTGCAAGCTGCTTTACAAATTTCTTGAAAATATCCGCACGGGGATCGGAAATGGAATATACGGCATGACCTATTCCATAAATCAGGCCCTTTTTGTCAAATGCTTTCCTGTCCAGAAGTGCTTCCAGATAAGCCCTGATCTGGTCGTCATCTGTCCAGTCGGTCAGATGCGCTTTCATATCTTCGAACATCTGCGTTACCTTGATATTGGCTCCGCCGTGTTTCGGTCCTTTCAATGAAGCCATGGCAGCTGCAATAGTAGAATATGTATCTGTTCCGGACGATGTTACGACATGGGTTGTAAACGTAGAATTGTTTCCGCCGCCGTGATCCATATGGAGCACAAGCGCCATATCCAGGATCTTTGCTTCAAGTTTTGTATATTTCCGGTTCTCACGCAGCATCATAAGAATGTTCTCTGCGGTGGAAAGGTTCGGATCCGGTGCATAAATATACAGGTCCTCGCCCCGTCTGTAGTTATATGCATGATAGCCGTACACCATCAGCATGGGGAACTGGCTGATCAGGTTCAGGCACTGGCGCAGTACATTCGGTATACTGGTGTCATCTGCCTTGTCGTCATAGGAATACAGCTGCAGAATACTTCTCGCGATGCTGTTCATCATATCGCGGCTGGGCGCCTTCAGAATCACATCCCGCACAAAATTCGGCGGAAGCGTACGCCGCTCCCCGATCATTTCCTGGAAATTCTTTAATTCTTCTTTAGTGGGAAGTTCGCCGAAAAGAAGAAGGTATGCCGTCTCTTCATATCCCGGATGTTTTGCATCCAGAAAGCCTTTTACAAGATCCTTAATATTATATCCCCGGTAATAGAGATTTCCCGCACACGGCACGGTCTCTCCATTTACAACCTTTGAAGCGCAGACATCAGAGATGTTTGTCAGCCCTGCAAGAACCCCTTTTCCATTGAGATCACGCAGTCCTCTCTTCACTTCATACTTTGTGTACAGTTCCTTGTCAATCGCATTATTCTTTTCACATTTGAGAGCCAATTCTTCAATGTCTGGAGTAATATCGAAAAAAATGCTGTCAATATCTTTTGCCATTTGACCTTCCTCCTTCTCTCTTTTTTCTTCTCTTTTTTTCTGTATGACTTATTTATTATACTAAAAATGTAAATAATATACAATAAACTCAATATTAAATATTTATTAACACAGCTTATTTGACAAAAATGCGAATTCTTCCAGCGTCAGAGCCTCTCCTCTTATATTCAGACCTTTCCCCAGCTGTTCAACAGCTGATTCGATTTCCTCTTTTGAAAATGAGAGCTCCGGAGAATTTTTAAGTCCGTTAACGAGGGTTTTTCTTCTCTGGTTAAAAGACGCACGGATAATCCGGAACATCAGTTTTTCATCCTTCACCTCCACCGGAGGCTTCTCATACCGGTCCAGACGGATTACCGCGGAGCCGACCTTCGGCCTGGGCATGAAACAGTTCGGAGGTACATTTGCCACAATATGTGGCTTTGCGTAATACTGGACTGCCAGGGAAAGGGCGCCGTAATCTTTTGTCCCCGGCCCCACCTGCATCCGGTCCGCCACCTCTTTCTGCACCATCACCGTAATACTTCCGACCGGCACATGATTCTCAAAGAGTCCCATAATAATGGGCGTAGTAATATAATAGGGCAGATTCGCCACCACCTTCAGCGGTTTTCCCCCGTTTTCCTCCCCGGCAAGCGCCCCGATATCCAGTTTCAGCACATCTTCATTAATGATCTTCACATTATCATATCCGTCAAGCGTATCCTCCAGAATGGGAATCAGCGTGCGGTCAATCTCCACCGCAATCACACGTCCCGCGGCACATGCCAGATACTGAGTCATAGTACCAATCCCCGGGCCGATCTCCAGTACACAGTCCTCCGGCCCGATCTCTGCCGCCCGGATAATTTTATCCAGTACGTGAGGATCAATCAGGAAATTCTGTCCGAACTTCTTCTGAAAAGTAAAATTATACTTCTGCAGAACCGCAATTGTATTCTGCGGATTGCCAAGTGTTGGCTGTTTCATATCATTCCTCCTTAAAAGGGGACAGACCCCTTTGAAAAAGGGTCAGTCCCCTTTTCCCAGATTATACAGTCTTCTCGCGTTTATCTCCGTCTGTTGTACGACTTTTTCACAAGATATCTCTTTTATCACTGCAATTTCTTTGGCTACATAGGGAAGATTCAGTGAAGAATTCCGTTTTCCCCGGAAGGGTTCCGGAGCAAGATACGGGCAGTCAGTCTCCAGTACAATAGACTCCAGGGGGATTTCTTTTACGGTTTCTTTCAGTCTGCGGGCATTTTTAAAAGTAACCACACCGCCCACACCGATATAGTATCCCATCTTTACATACTCCCGGGCCATCTCCGGAGAATAGGAGTAGCAGTGGATAACGGCTTTCATGCCTCCGGCATACTGTTTCATAATTTCCATAGTATCCGCAGCAGCCTCTCTGCTGTGTATGATCACAGGCATATTTTTCTCCCGGGCCAGTTCCAGCTGGCGGATAAACCACTGCTTCTGCAGGTCATGTCCCTCTTTATCCCAGTAGTAGTCCAGACCGATCTCGCCGACAGCCACGATTTTTTCACAGTCCATCAGTTCTCTCATTCTCTGAAAATTGTCCTCATCCAGCGTTCCCGCCTCGTCCGGATGAACACCGACAGCTCCGTACATGAAGGAATATTCTTCCGTCAGTTTCTTTATCCTGTCCCAGGATTCAATGGTAGAACCGGCGTTTACAATTGCGCCGATCCCCTCTGCTTCCATCTTCCCCAGCAGCTCTTCCCGGTCGATGTCAAACTGTTCATCATCATAATGTGCATGTGTATCAAAAATCATAACCTCGTTCACCTCTTGCATCAAAACCGGAAAAAGAGAAGCCGTCAGGCTTCTCTTTCTGCCGGAATGTTATTCTTCATTTTATTCCCATCAGCGGAAAATTTCAACGTTTTTCTGCTCAGATGGCCGCGCAACTCCCCCCGGCATCCTTTGCCATTGTTTTTTACAGTACCAGATCGTCAATCTTTTCGAACCCGTCCAATGTATATGATTCCACTGAACTGCCGCAGATAAGATAGAACCGGTCTCCTGCGTACAGCCCCCGGGTCTCCCCCCAGTCGGAAAGCTCTCTTTCAAATACCTTATGAAAACCTTCTGTCTCATCAAATGTAAAGATATAATATGAGTTTTTATTTTCGGCCCAGGCCGTGAACCCGAACAGATTCTTTTCTGTATCCACAAAGGCGGCTTTATAATTTGATGCCACATCTGTGCCATACGTATTCTCTATCACGTAAGTGGTCATCTCCTGTACATCCGTCGGATCAGATATGTCAAACATGGACAGTTTCACTCCGTCTGTGGTAATGGCTTCCTCATCCACAGCCATACCGATTCCCAGCAGCCGTCCGTCCCCATAAGGATGGAGATACTCGGAAAATCCCGGTATTTTCAGTTCACCGATAACTTTCGGGTTCTCCGGATCTGACAGATCTACAGAGAAAAGCGGATCAATCTGACGGAATGTAACAAAATACCCCGCATCCCCCATAAATCTGGCCGAATAAACCGATTCGTCCGGCGCCAGATCACGGATTTCTCCCACAGTTTCCAGGTTCTCATCCAGCACATACAGCGAATTTGTATCTTCTTCAGCAGAAGAATTCTGAATCTCTTCCGTTCCCGTCATGGGCTGCACACCGCCCCCGGTAATATAGACCGGCGACACAGTTGTAACAAGTCTCAGATATCCCTCATATTCGTCGATACAGAAGGAATCCTTCAGTGTTCCTTCCACTTTCGTCTGAGCTTCCGCCGCAATTTCTCCGTCACTGTAGGAAAGTCTGCGGATGGAAGTCTGTGTTACGCCGCCGCTTCCGTCATAGATGCCTTCTGTAACGTAAATATTTTCTTCGCTTACATAACACAGACCACTGTTTCCCAGCACCGCCGCGCTGTCTGTCTCTTTGTCCGGATTGTCCAGCGGAAATGCCGAAATCAACGTATACTCGCTTCCTGAGTCAGCGGCCGGGATGTAAATATCTCCGGCTTCCACCAGTTCACCCTGAACCCGGGGAATATAAGCTGTCCTGTCTGTCGGCTCAGCCGGCATTCCCGCATAGAAATTGCTGATCAGATATACATATCCGTTATGGATGCGCATTGTATTATAGTAGCCGCTCTGTGTAAACGTTCCGATCTGACGCGGATCCGCGTGATCGCTTACATCATAGACAAGTACACTGACAGAATTGCCGTCTCTTTCCGTGCCGCTCTGACCGGCGCTGTCTTCCGCTATGGCATAGCACTGTGTACTGTATACCGCAGCCAGAAGGTCTCCTTCCACATACAGTTCAGAAAAAACTCCCTCTCCGTTCGGAATGATTTCCGCAGTTTTCTCCATCCCGGCGGCTTCAATTCCTACAATATTTATCTTCTGCTGACTCATCACATACAGATATTTTCCGTCTGTCTTGACAATATCTCCTTCTCCTACACCTTCCTCACGGACATTCGTATCCGAATAATCCCCGGAACTTTCTTCCTTCATCGCCATATCAGATCCCGGCGCGGCCGAGGCAGCCGAGTCTTCCATAATCGCCCCGAAATTTTCAGAATTCCATTTAAATTTCTGTGAATCAGCCCTGATATAGCTGTATATTTCATCATAATCTCCGGCGCCGACAAGCCCCTCTATGTCTGCTCTGTCATCCTTCTGCGGTGTTTTTTCTGTTTCTGCCGTCACTGAAGCGCCTGTTGACTGTCTGTCTTGCCTGTCCGTATAAAATGCCCTGTATCCCGCGGCAATCCCCACGATCAGACAGATACACGCTGCAGCAGCGCCCGCCGCATATTTCCACCTTATCCGCTTCATCCCGGCATGCCGCTTTCCGGCCAGTATCTGTTCCACATTTTCAGGCTTCAGACTTTCCGGAACTTCTATATCTTCTGTCATGCTCCGAAGCGTTTTTTCTATTTCCTCTTCTTCAGACCGGCTGAGCTTCTCCTCTTCTTCCCGTCTGTTTCTTTCTTCCATATCCATCCTCCTTCCTTTTACAGTTCTTCTTCCAGCATTCTGCGCATCTTTCCAAGTGCCCGGCTTTTTCTTGAGCGTACGGTAGCTGCGTTCATCTTCAGCATCCCGCCGATCTCCCCGCTGCTGTATCCCCCGAATACAGAAAAGGAAACAATCAGCCGTTCCTCTTCATCAAGCTTTGAGAAAGCGTCTCTTACATCCTGATGCCGTGCATATTTCTGGGCAAAGTCAGGCTCTGACTCCTTCGCTCTTCCCTTCCTTTTCCCTTCCTGCAGCACATCTTCCGCCGTTAATGCAGCCGCTTCCCTGCTGCGACCCCGCAGAATCTTCAGACACCGGTTGCTTAAAATGGTGAAAATCCAGCTTCGAAATGACTCGTCCTTTCTCAGACGGGCAATCCCCTCATATGCCGATATCACCGTATCACTGACCGCATCCTCCGCATCATGAGAACTGCCGAGCATATACAAAGCAAACCTGTACATATCGGTATAATTCCGGGAATACAGCATGGAAAACGCTTTCGGATCTCCCCGTTTTGCCCGCCGGATCAGCTCTGAACCGGAACTGTTTTCATAATCATACATTTTTCCCCTCCTCCCGTGCGGTTACCTGCAAAATGCAGGTTCACATCAGCCTGCCGATATATATTAGAGTCGTCAGGAATACGTTTTGTTGCACCATTTTTATATTCCTGTACTCTTTCTGAAAAAAGGTTTCTGCAGTCCTTTTTCCGAGGCGCGAAAAATCGCTGTAAAAGAAAAAGGAGGACAGAAACTTCCGCATGGCGGATACCCGGCCTTATGCAGAATCTGTCCTCCCGATATGGTCATATCACTGCTCGCTGTTATTTTCTTCCTGCTTTATAGTAGTTGATCAGACATCCGTCCAGAATAATCTGTCTCTCTGCGTCTGTCAGCTCGCCCAGACGAAGATCGATTTCCTTCAGGTCATCTCCAACTACGTAAGCTTTAATCACGTCTGCCTTCTCTGCCACCGCTTTTCTTACATCCGGAACAAAGATATAGTCCCCGTTTTTAAACGGAAGATTTTCATGGTCCGCATCGGTCAGGAACGGCAGCATGCCCCAGTTGATCAGATTGGAGCGGTACCTCTTTGTAGCGTACTCAAGGGCAATATTGGCCCAGCCGCCCAGCACTTTCTGACAGGAAGCAGCCTGCTCACGTGCAGAACCGTCGCCCGGCTTCACGGCAAAAATCGTGCTGCCGACACCGATATTTCCTTCGCCCACTTCCGGATAAGTCTTCCGGATCGTCTCCATCACCGGTTTCAGCTCTTCCAGAGCATCCAGCGGACATGTGCCGGCTTCGATCGCTTTCTGTGCCTTCTGTACTTCTTTTGCACGTCCCACATATGCCGGATCCTTTCTTGAAAGCGCGAACTCTGCAAGTCCCAGCGGATTGGAACGGTAGGATGAAGTCTCTCCTGAGGGGATCAGCTCGTCTGTCGTAGTAACCGGATCATGGATCTCGGAAACCACTTTGACAATCAGATTTTCCGGAAGCGCTGACATTTCCGGCCAGTCCTTGATATTCGGGCCGAACTGGATCTCCACGCCGGGATCAGCCACGCCGTGGCTGTCAAATACACGGTTTGCATAAATATTGCTGTCAAAGTGATATTTCTGTCCTTTGTACTCCACATCCATAGCTGTCGCCGGTGTAAGGTATCCTTTGTTTGCCGCCGTAGCTGCGATAGAACGTGCATCCATAAGAGCCACCGAAGAAATCTGGCCGCTCTGGAGCTTGCTTCCCTCACGGTTCGGGAAGTTTCTTGTCGTATGACGGATGGAAAACGCATTATTTGCCGGAGTATCTCCTGCTCCGAAGCAGGGTCCGCAGAATGCGGTCTTCACAACCGTTCCCGCTTCCATCAGGTCAGCCACCGCGCCGTTTTTCACCAGTTCCATATAAACCGGCATACTTGCCGGATAAACGCTGAATGTAAATGCGTCGGATCCGATATTTCTGCCCTTGATAATATCCGCGGCAGCGCAGATATTTTCAAAGCCGCCGCCTGCGCAGCCCGCAATGATTCCCTGCTCTACATACAGTTTTCCGTCTCTGATCTTGTCCTGCAGAGAATACTCTACAGCACCGTCCAGGCTGACAAGAGCTTTCTGCTCTACATCATGAAGAATATCTTTTAAATTCGCATTTACTTCATCAATTGTGTACACGTTGCTGGGATGGAACGGCATCGCGATCATAGGTCTGATCTCGCTTAAGTTTACATATACACATCCGTCATAGTATGTAACCGCGCCCGGATTCAGTTCTTTGTAGTCCTCTTTTCTTCCGTGGATCTCATAGAACTCTTCAATCTTTTCATCCGTAGTCCAGATAGAAGACAGGCATGTAGTCTCCGTTGTCATAACATCAACGCCGATACGGAAGTCGGCGCTCAGCTTCTTCACGCCCGGGCCGACGAACTCCATCACTTTATTGTTTACATAGCCGTTTTTAAATACCGCACCGATAATAGCAAGTGCAACGTCCTGGGGTCCGACGCCTTTCATCGGCTCGCCGTCCAGATAAATAGCAATTACACCCGGCATCTTGATATCATATGTTTTGTTCAGCAGCTGTTTTACCAGCTCCGGTCCGCCTTCACCCATGGCCATTGTTCCAAGAGCGCCGTAACGGGTATGGCTGTCAGATCCGAGAATCATCCGGCCGCCGCCTGCCAGCATCTCGCGGGCGAACTGATGGATAACTGCCTGATGAGGCGGAACATAGACACCGCCGTATTTCTTCGCGCAGGTAAGTCCGAACATGTGGTCATCTTCATTGATCGTTCCGCCTACCGCGCAGAGACTGTTATGACAGTTTGTCAGCACATAGGGCACCGGGAACTTCTCGAGGCCTGAAGCTCTTGCTGTCTGAATAATGCCTACAAACGTAATATCGTGGGAAGTAAGTTTGTCAAATTTAATCTGAAGGTTCTCCATATTGTCAGAGGTATTATGCGCTTTTAAAATGCCATAGGCCATGGTATTGCGCGCAGCTTCCTCCTTCGAAAGGGGAACCTGTACATTTCCTGTATCTTCCACTATCTCGGCACCGTTTAAGAGATAGACGCCGTTGTCATATAATTTGATCATGTGTATCCTCCTTCTTCAATCTTTACACTGCAGCGACAAATGCTCAGACTGCGCTTTTTTCTGCGCAGTATCACACTTCTGTGCGCTCAACAGTGTTATTTTAGCATATTTCAGAAGATGAGTAAATCCGCAATTCATCCGTTATAATTTATCCAAAATGAAATTTTACAAAGAGAATTGCTATTTCACCATTCTTATGCTATTCTTTTTCCACCGGGACGGCATTCTGATCGTCCCAAGTATCTATAAACTCCGCAGATGCGGTACATTTCTCATTTTCGGAACCTGAACTCCAGGCATAAACCCGACAATGAACAATACAGAAATGCAGGAAATACGGGTTATGCCTTTGACACTTCACCGGGATATGTTAAACTGAACTTATAAGGCTGACACGTTTCCTTCCTGCAGTGACAGGAAAGGAGAAATACAATGAAAATCTCAGAGAGCAGCCAGACAGAAAACCGTTACACAGACAACAGATTTATAATGCTTCCCACCGTGGACGTATGCTTTAAGGGGCTGATGAACAATCCTATAGTACGAAAAGGATTTATTGCAGCGCTCTTAAAAGCCGATCCGGAAACAATCGCAGAAACAACCCTGCTTCCCACCATACTTCACCAGGACTATCCGGATGACAAGCTGGGGATTCTGGATGTACGCGTATTGATGGAAAACGGGACTCAGATTGACATGGAAATGCAGGTAGCCTATTTCGAATACTGGGACGCAAGAGTCCTGTTCTATCTGAGCAGAATCTTTACAGATCAGCTGAGAAAAGGCGAATCGTATGAGAATCTGAAGAAATGTATCCATGTAAGCATTCTTGATTTTATTCACTTTAAAGAGGATGACAAATGCCACCGTACAATCTGCTTCTGCGATGAAAAAACAGGCAGAAAATATACTGATTTAATGGAAATACAGATCCTGGAGCTCAGAAAACTGCCGGAAAATCTGAAAAACGGCGGCGATATCCTGAACTGGATGCGTTTCCTCGGCGGGAAAACCCGAAGGGAGTTTGAGGCCATGGCAAAAACAGACGCATATATCAATGAAGCCTACAAGGAACTGGAAAAACTCAGCGCAGACGAACGGGCAAAGCTGGAGTATGAAGCGCGGGAAAAAGCAATACGGGATCATAATGCTCTGGTGAACAGTGCCATCAGACAGGGACTGCGGCAGGGAATTGAACAGGGGATAGAACAGGGCAGAAAACAGGGAATAGAGCAGGGAATAGAACAGGGCAGAAAACAGGGAATTGAGCAGGGGATAAAGCAGGGAATTGAGCAGGGCCGAGAAGAAGAGAAAAAATTACTTATCCGGAAAATGCTTGAAAATGGCGCAGAACCGGAATTAATCTCCCGGCTGACAGGGCTTAGTCCGGATATTATCAAATCCGTTGAAACTTCCGTAAACAATGAAATATAACCGAAACATTTCCCATTCCGGCGGCAGATTAATCGTTACTTTTCCGCCGGCACAGCGGCATAAGCAACGATTAATCTACACCGGGAAATGAAACCCGTATTTCGAATCCTTTTCCCCACTCTGATGCCGCTTCCAGTTTCAGATTCATCTCTCCGGCGACCCCCTTTGCCAGGTACAGGCCCATTCCGGTAGCGTTCTTCCTGCCATCTCCCGTCCCTCCGGTAAACCCTTTTTCAAAAATATGGGGCAGATCACAGGACCGCACTCCCATACCGCTGTTCCTGATCCGCAGCATCAATTCATAGCCTGAACGGGAGAAACTGATTTCCAGCGTCGGATCTTCTCCGCTGTACTTCACTGCATTGCTGATTATCTGAGAGAGAATAAAATAAAGCCCTCTTCGGTCCACATAAGCTTTTTCGTCCGCCGGACCGGCGGCCGCCGGAAATGTAACATCAAATTTCTTTTCATCCAGCAGAATCCTGTAATCCTCCAGAACCTCATCCACACACTCCCGGATATCGAGCTGTTCAAAGAGGTAATCCTTATGAGTACTTTTCAGGCGGGCATAGTACAGCATCTGCTCCACATATTCATGCATCCGGTTCCGGATGACATCCAGCTTATATCCCACACTCTCCGGAAACTCCTCCCTCCGGTTGTCCAGAAGAAGTGTCAGAAGCGAAAGGGGCGTCTTGATTTCGTGCGCCCATGTCTCAACATATTCCTCATAGTCTTCCGCGCGGGCAGTGGCCCGGGCGCAGAGCCGCTCCCTGTCCCGCAGGGTTTCACCCAGCCTTCTGACAGAAACTGTCTGAGCCGGACCTGCCAGTTTTACCAGCATTTCCTCATGTTTCTCATCCGGAGTATTCAGGAATTCCATAAAAGCCTGCTCCCGCCTGAAAGCACGGTACCCGGCTGCCGCAAGCGCCCCCGCCGCTACCAGTACAGTTGCCAGCAGGATCACTCCTGTCAGGGCCCGGAAGGCCCGGACATCCGCCAGCCACAGCAGCAGCGCCGCAAACCCGTCAATACACAGCAGCAGTCCCAGCCAGGGCGCATACTGTTTCACAATATTCCAGCTACCCTTCATGACCGGCCTCCTTTCCCTTCCGTACAAGTCTGTGCCCGACACCCCGGACCGTCTCGATCTGCAGATTCATATCCAGCCCCGCTATCGTCTTCTTCAGCCGTGTCAGATTGACCTGAAGAGCATTCTCATCAATATACTCTTCCGTTCCCCATAGCGCCCGGCATAGTTCCTGCTTTGTCGCCATCCTCCCGTCCTGTATCAGCAGGGTCTCCAGAATTTTCCCCTGATTCTTCGGCAGAATAACGGACCGCCCGTTAATATACAGCGTATATGTCTGACGGTCCAGAAGAAAGCCGTCGCCTTCCAGCAGATTCGAACGGCCCTCGTATCGTTTCAGTATATTGGAAATCCGTGCCAGAAGCCGCTCTTTCCTGCAAGGCTTGGTCAGATACTCATCTGCCCCCAGTTCCAGGGCAAGGAGTTCATCCTTCATCTGTTCCCGGGATGTCAGCACGAATACGGGGATGGAGCTTTTCTGCTTTACAGACCTGCAGATCTGAAACCCGCTGGCGCCCGGCAGATTCAGATCCAGAAGAATCAGATCCGGGGAAAGCTGAAGCAGATGTTCCGCCGCTGTTTCAAAATCACATACTTCCATTGTCTCATATCCCGCCTTTTTCAGCATTGTCTCCAGTTCTTCCCTCATCAGCGGCTCATCTTCTACAATTGCAATCTGTTTCATTCTCTGTTACCCCTTCTTTGCCGGATCTGTTTCCGTATCTCCTGTCTCCGGTCCGCCTCCCGCTCAGATCTTACAGCATGCCGGTTATTCTTCCCTCTCCGGCTCCATCACGGCCAGCAGATACCGGTTGCAGGATCGTTTCACCACAGCTATATAAATATATTCTATCACACAAAGGAATAAAATCATAAGCGCAGATATCCACATCACTTCACCGATAGCCGAACGGGTTCTGGATGACAGAATTCCCATCAGAAGCGCCCGGACACCGAACATACTGCTGACAGCCGCTACAAGCGCCGGGATACCGAAGTACCAGTTTACCTGCCTTCCGGCTGCCCGGCAGAGTTCCCGGTAGGATGCCCCCAGACGGCTCAGCGTCTGATACCGTCTGCCGGTTCTCCTCTGGCCCATAAGGAACTGTACTCCGATTACGGTATTTGCGATAATCAGGAAAACAACCGCCAGATAAATTGTAATATATCCCGCTGCCGCTACATAGAACATCTGCCGTCCCATGTTCTGAAGATAACTTTCGTAAATTATGCCGTTCTGGTCCAGTCTGCTGTTCATATCCATAATAGCCGACATGAGGCTTTCCCCTTCTCCTTTCTTCAGAACGCCGTCCAGATATACCGTATACTCCCCCTGTGTATAGTACTCAAAGTCTTCATCCGGCAAAATCAATGCAAAGGAAAGCGTAATCGAATCATCTGTAACCAGATTTACGGACTGCACATTTCCCGCCAGCCGGTACATCGTCCCGTCCAGATCTGCTGCCGGTTCCGACGCCAGAAGCTTATCCATAATCTTCCGCTCTTCCTCTCTGGCAAACGTTCCGTCCATGTAGACCCCTGCCTCTCCTTTCTCAAGGGAAATCTGCTGAAGTCCCGCCGCTTCCAGCAGCTGATTATAGCCGCTCAATGAAATAATATGAGGATAATCCGCATACATCAATATATTTTCAAGCTGCTGCTTTTCTTCGGAATCCTCCATGCCGGATATGGCTTCCATCACTGAATCCATACGAAACGCATTATCATAATCCTCCGTGGTCCGAATATCCCCCACTCTCATTTCAAACAGAGAAGAAAACGCAGTATCAAGTCCCTGAGCGGACAGTTCCTTTTCGACTTCCGAAATATCCTGCATATCCCCGTCAAATGTATAGTCCAGAACATGAGGTTCCGAATCCCCGTAAAACCGCATAATTGCCGCCCCTGCTCCAAAACAGCACAGAGAAGCCAGAATCAGCAGAGAGCTGACCGCCAGTGTGCCGTAGCAGCGGATCACCGTCTCTTCCAGCTGACGGAAATGAAAGACCTGAAGCCTTCCGCCCTTGTCTCCCCGTTTCGCGAAAATGTTCATAACAAACCGGAGTCCGAAAAAAAGAAGCCAGGTACCACACAATCCCAGCAGAAGCGTAACACCCATTCTTCCCAGATTCATCCAGGACATACCAGTAGACGCCATCCACCAGGCAGCTCCCAGACAGATCAGACCTGCTGCCGCCGCTGCGCCATACACCGGTCCGGGGAGCTGTTTTTTCACTCCCTCCGGCATTTCAACAAGAAGACTCCCGATTTCCTGCCGGGCAACCCGTCCGCTTAAGATAAGAAATGCCGCCAGTTTGATCAGAAGAAAACCCGCCGCTGTCAGAAGCGCCGCTTCAGGGGAGAACGAAAACCGATGGCCAATCACTCCCATCCCCGCAATTCTGGCCGTAACCAGGCTGATCAGTTCCGAGAGAAGCACAGCCACAGGCAGCCCGATTATAAGAGGAAAGATACTGCTGTACAGATCCTCAGCAAGCAGAAGCAGGAACAAAGTCCTGCGGCGCATCCCCATCATCAGATACAGCCCGAACTCATGTCTGCGTCTCTGCATCTGATATTTTCCCGCATAATAGACAAGAAAAAACAAAATCACCAGTGCTGCGCCAAAGAACAGCGGCAGCATGGAAATCAGCCGTTTTACAGCATCACTTTCCATCTGCTGCAGAAAAATCATAACATCCTGATTCGGCAGTGACAGAATAATATAAAAGGCAATAACCGTGATCAGCAGAGTGCTGAAAAACAGTCCGTTCTCTTTTCTGCTTCTCCGGCCATTCCGGAATGCAAGTTTAAAAAACATACTCACTTCCCCCTCCCAGCTGTGCCATTACCTTCAGAATTCTCTCATAAAACTCACGCCTTGATTCCTCCGGTGCATCTCTCCGTATTTCATGGAAGATTGCTCCGTCCTGTATAAACAGAATCCGGCTGCAGTAGCTGGCCGCGTTGGAATCATGAGTTACCATAAGAATCGTGGCCTCTTCCTCTTCATTCAGACCTTTCAGCTTCTCCATAAGCCCCTTTGCGTTTCTGGAATCCAGGGCGCCCGTAGGTTCATCGCACAGAATGATTTCCGGATTCAGGATCAGCGCCCGGGCCGCCGCAGTTCTCTGCTTCTGTCCTCCGGACATCTGAGCCGGAAATTTATCCAGCACATCTGTAATCTCCAGATACTCTGTCAGACGTCTCAGTCTCTTTTCCCCCTCTGCCCCCGGCACACGCTGAATGGACAGCGGAAGCAGAATATTTTCCCGTCCGGTCAGATTGTCCAGCAGTTCAAAATTCTGAAAAAGATAGCCGATCTTCCTGCCCCGGTACTGCGCCAGGGCGGCGCCTCTGAGCCGCTGGATTTCCTGCCCGCGCATAAGCATTCTGCCGCCGGTAGGCCGGGTTACAGACGCAATACAGTTGAGCAGAGTGGATTTCCCCGAGCCGCTGCTCCCCATAATCCCCAGAAATTCTCCCTTAAGCACCCGGAAACTGATGCCGTCCAGGGCTTTCGTCTGATTCGGCTGCCTTCCGTAATATTTTTTCAGATCCTCTATCTCAAGAATACGTTCCATCAAAAAACCTCCTCTGCAATTACTGATAAAAGCATACCATCGGAGACCGCAAAAAAACACTTACACTTCATGAAATGTTTCATCAATTCGGATTTGTCGAAATGAACTTGAATTAAGAAATACCGGAAAATATTCAGAATTTCCTGGATAGAACGGGACGGAGATACGTGATGCGGGATCCTTGTTCCACTCCGGAATCTGAGAAAAATAAAGGG
>DXIU01000113.1 GCA_019112765.1 Candidatus Mediterraneibacter norwichensis
TAATATACTTCCAGATCTTTGACTTCAAGCATTGCCATTGCTGTTTCCTCCTATTCTCCAAGATATGCGGTAATTACCTGAGGATCATTCAGCACCTCTGCCGTTTTTCCCTGGGCAAGCACTTCGCCGAAATTGAGCACTGTCAGCTTCTCGCAGATTCCGCTCACCAGTTTCATATCATGCTCGATAAGGAGAATCGTCATATGGAATTTTTCCCGGACTAACTGAATCATCTCCATCAGACTTCCGGTTTCGTTCGGATTCATTCCCGCCGCAGGCTCATCCAGAAGAAGCAGCTTCGGATCCGTTGCCAGAGCCCTTGCTATTTCCAGCTTTCTCTGCTCTCCATAAGGAAGATTTGAAGCCAGAACATCCGCATGCTCCTCCAGTTCAAATACTTTCAGAAGCTCCAGCGCACGCTCGTTCATTTCCTTCTCCACCTTAAAATACCGGGGAAGTCTTAAGACGCCCTCAATGGCAGAATATTTATGATGGTTATGAAGCCCTGCTTTTACATTATCCAGAACACTGAGCTGTTTGAAAAGACGAATATTCTGAAAAGTTCTGGCAATTCCCGCCTTGCTGATATCAATTGTCTTTTTGCCGGTAATATCTTTCCCATCAAGTATTATCTTCCCGGTGTCCGGTTTGTACACTCCGGTAAGAAGATTAAATACAGTTGTCTTTCCGGCTCCATTGGGACCGATCAGGCCATACAGTTCTCCTTGTTCAATGGAAATATCAAAACCGTTTACCGCGCGGAGACCGCCAAATGAAATACCAAGATTTTTTACATCCAATAACGCAGCCATTATTTTACAGCCTCCTTTTTCTTTCTTCCAAAGGAAAGATATTTTTCTCTCCACTCGATTGCCTTCGGAGCCCAGTTAAAGAGCATCATCACAATCAGCACGATTGCATAGATAAGCATACGATAATCAGACAGGCCTCGAAGCAGCTCCGGAAGAAGTGTGAGGATTACCGCCGCAATCATGGAACCTCTGATATTTCCGATTCCTCCGAGAACAACAAATACAAGTATCATAATAGACTGGTTGTACCCGAAGTTATTTGTTGTAGCCGTCAGGGTAGACAGGTTATGCGCGTAAAGCACTCCCGCCGAGCCCGCCAGAGCCGCAGACACGGTAAATGCCATCAGTTTGTATTTCGTTACATTGATTCCGATTGACTCTGCCGCAATCCGGTTGTCGCGGATAGACATGATTGCCCTTCCGGATCTGGAATTTGTCAGGTTAATTACAATAAACAGAGTAATCAGGACAAGTATAATGCCAATCAGAAATGTAGCGTCTCTCGGTGTTCCCGTAATTCCCTGAGGGCCGCTTATAATCATTGTGCCGTCTGCGTCCAGCTCCATCACATCCTGCGTGGAAATATGAAATCCGCCGGAGTCCTTTCCGATGTAAAGTACATTTACCAGATTTTTAATAATCTCACCGAACGCCAGTGTAACGATAGCCAGATAGTCGCCTTTCAGGCGCAGTACCGGAATACCGATCAGGAGACCGAACAGTGCGGCCGCTGCAACTCCGATCAGAAGCGCCAGGAAAAATCTCAGGCCGTCAGACTCCATTTCTCCCCTCATGCACTTGGAGAAAAACGCGCTGGCAAAAGCTCCCACACACATAAATCCGGCATGACCCAGACTCAGTTCGCCGAGAATGCCTACAACAAGATTCAGAGAAACCGCCAGTATTGCGTAAATGCACAAAGGCACCATCAAACCTTCCATAAGACTGGAAATGCTTCCGGAATTAATCATTGTCTGGACAATAATATAGGCCAGAATAACAATTCCATAAGTTATTATATTGCTTCTTGTCTGTCTGCTTATTTTTTTCTTTGTTTTTGCCATGTCGTCCACCTACACTTTCTCCTGAATCTTTTTCCCTAAGAGTCCCGTAGGCTTCACCAGAAGCACAACAATCAGAACGGCAAATACAATTGCATCTGCCATCTGGGAAGAAATATACGCTCTGCCCAGAATCTCGATCACTCCCAGAAGCAGGCCGCCGATAAATGCGCCCGGTATGGAACCGATCCCTCCGAATACAGCTGCGACAAAGGCTTTGATGCCCGGCATGGCTCCCGTATACGGTGTCAGTGTGGGATATGCGGAACACAGCAGCACACCTGCGATTGCCGCCAGAGCAGATCCGATCGCGAAAGTAAGAGCAATCGTTCCGTTTACATTAATTCCCATAAGCTGCGCGGCGCCTCTGTCCTCTGATACGGCGCGCATTGCCTGACCCTGCTTTGACTTCTGTACAAAGGTCATCAGAACAATCATAATAAGAATACATGCTCCAATAGTTACAATCGTCTCACCGGATATATTTAACTTTCCCCCGGCAAGAGAAACTCCGTCCCACTTAATTACAGACGGAAATGTCTGCGCGTTCGGTCCGAATATAAGGAGCGCTATATTCTGAAGCAGATAGCTGACGCCGATAGCCGTAATAAGCACTGCCAGCGATGAAGATGCATTTCGGAGCGGCCGGTAGGCAACGCCCTCAATCACCACACCAAGCACAGTACAGACAACTACTGCAATCAGTACGCCTATAACAGGAGATAACCCTGTCTGTGACATTGCGATCAGCGCCGTGTAAGCCCCGATCATAATTACATCTCCGTGGGCAAAGTTCAGCATCTTTGCGATTCCATAGACCATTGTGTAGCCCAGGGCAATAATCGCATATACGCTTCCGAGACTCAGCCCGTTAATTAAATACGATATAAAACTCATACTCATTCCCTTCCATCTGTTTATCGTTTTCTGTAAAATAACGGGTTTCTGCTGCTTTTCAGAAACTCGTGCTGCCGGATGAAAACTTTCACACATCCATTATTCTGTCAGCTGAAGGTAATTATATCACATAAAACACAGACTTATCAATACAAAAACGAGTCCGCTCGGTTTTTTGTTCAACAATTCAGCTATACAGCAGAAAAGACACGAAGAATTGTATTTCAGAACTACAGTCCTCTGTGAATCAGCGCCAGACCCTCTGCCAGATCTTTTACATCCATCTGTCCCGGAGCTGAAGTCTGCCCCGCTGCTCCAAAAGTCAGAGCAGAGCCAAAAACCTCCCCGCACAGCCGGCTGATACTGCCGATTCCCGACATAGACATGGTAATAATCGGTCCGTCAGCGTAATTGCTAAACATTTCTTCTGTTGCCGCAAGAAGCGTAAGCACATCCTTTCTGTTACGGGGCATTACTGCAATTTTCGGAATATCAGCTCCAAGTTCCTGCATCTTCCTCAGGCGGAAAACAATTTCTTCCCGCGGCGGGGTTTTTTCAAAATCATGACTGGAAACCACAGTTCTCACACCATATCTGTGAGCTGTATCTATAATTTTTTTTACTGCTTCATCTCCGGTGAAGAGTTCAGCGTCCAACAGATCAATCAGCCCGGTTTCCGCTGCATTCTGATTTAATTTTATATAATCCTCTGAATTTATCTGTTTTTCGCCTCCTTCCTTAAGAGTTCGGAATGTAAAAAGAAGCGGCATTTCCCCCAGTACGTCTCTCATCTCTTCCAGCGTTTCCTTTATTTTACTGAAATCAGATGCGTCTTCATACCAGTCCACACGCCACTCCGCGACCTGTGCTTTCGTTTCAGTTATTCTGTCGGCAGCTTCCAGAACCGCCTTTTTCGTCTTCTCTACAATAGGAACACAGATTTTCGGTATTCCTGTGCCGATTTCGAGATTTCTTACTTTAACCGGATTCATATCTTTCCCTTCCATTACACATTTTTATTTAAGAATGCCACAATTTCCTGTAAATTTCTATACTTTATTTTTATGAGATCTGAATTCCGTCCCTTTTCAGAGGCGCCGGAACTGAATCAAGGAATCGCAGGACATAAAAAATCCCGGTTTCTCTGCTCTTTATACCGAGTCGAAAAACCGGGAATATCTTATACTTTATAATTCTGATTATTACTCAAGAACTTTATATTTTCCGCCCTCAACCTGAACAACGATCGGGTCCTTTGACGGCTCGCCGTCTGAAGTCCAGCTGATCTGTGTTCCTGTAAGACCATCAATTGTAATCTCTGTCATAGAAGTCTTCAGTGCGTCACAGATATCGGAAATGCTCATATCCGGAGTAACATCAGCTTTCTCCATTGCTTCCTTCATTACATAGAGGCAGTCATATGCATCTGCCGCGAACTGAATCGGAGTATCACCGAATGCAGCTTCATAATCAGCAACGAAAGTCTGTGTTTTCTCATCTTCTGAATCAGCAGTAAACGGCGTCAGGAACATAAGTCCCTCTGCCAGAGATGCATCAAATCCGTCCAGATTAAGAATTCCGTCCATTCCGTCAACGCCGAACCAGATCGGATCAAATCCTGCATTGTTTGCCTGCGCAAGAATAAGAGATGCTTCCTGATAGTAAATCGGAAGGAATACAAGTTCTGCGCCTGCATCTTTTGCTTTCTGAATCTGAACAGAGAAATCTGTCTTGCTGTCTGCGGTAAATGCCTCAGAAGCTACAATATCCAGTCCCAGTGACTCAGCTTCTTCTTCAAATTTCTGACGAATACCTGTAGAATATGTGTCAGAGCTGTTGTAAATTACAGCAATTTTTGTTGCAATGCCGTTCTCTGAAATATAATCTGCAGATGCCTTACCCTGATCCGGGTCAGAGAAGCACATACGGAATGCATTATCATACTGAATACTCTCTACTGCTGTTGCAGACGGTGTGAACTGGAACATATTGTCCGCATGAGTCTCTTCAACTACTGCAACACAAGGTGTAGATGTAACTGTTCCTACAAGCATCTGCATGCCCCAGTCTTTCAGTGTATTGTAGGCATTTACAGACTTTTCTGCGTCACTCTGATCGTCCTCAAAGCTGTACTCGATCTGATACCCGTTGATTCCTCCGGCCTCATTGATCTCATCCACTGCAAGCTGGATACCGTTCTTTACGGCTGTTCCATAAATTGCATTGTCGCCTGTTGTAGGTCCGATTCCGCCGATATAGAATTTATCAGCGTCTCTGGAACCTGATCCACCATTATCACTTCCGCAGGCTGCCATAGATATGACAAGCGCTGCCGCGAGAGCGACACTGGCTGCTTTCTTTAACATTTTCATAATAAATCCTCCTCCCTGAAATGCTAATGTTACTATCGTACCCTTGAAGGAGGTTTTTGTCAAGTAAAAGCAGCGTTTACCAGTTTTAAACGGTAAAAATATTTTTGTAGATAATTCAGTTCATTTTCCTCTTGGCAGGCACCACTTCCTTCCTATAATGTCAAGCCTAAAAGCATTGATTTTTCAGGCTTTTTCTAACTTGTTACCTCATAGAAACAGAGCCAAAAGTGATGAACAGTCATGGTATCCTGTACTGAATAGCTATAGATGGGTGCAC
>DXIU01000114.1 GCA_019112765.1 Candidatus Mediterraneibacter norwichensis
TCTATGAGAGAAGTATACGGATTGGATCCGGCGATGAGCGAATAATCGTTAACAGCCAACTGGCGTCCCCATCCTGGAGGTTCTATTCTTCAGGATGGCGGCTCCGCCGCATTCATTATCTGTCCGAAACCATGATTTCCTCTTTCCGGACAGGTGATTTCCAAAACACCGGACAGGCGCTTTCAGCGCACTGGTATATCCAAGAAGTTTTTCCCAGCTTTCATACTTTGCCTCATTCTCCATCCGTTCCATACATATCTTATATGCGCCCTGCATTGTTTCCTGAAGCTTTTCGTCCTCAATAGGCTTCAGAAGATAGGCATAGGCGCCCAGATCACATGCCTGCTGCGCATAGTCAAAATCCCGGTATGCGCTCAGCACAATAAAAAGGCACTCAAGCTCTGTCTTCTGAATCTCTTCCATAACCATCAGGCCGGTAATCTGCTTCATCCGGATATCAGTCAGCACAACATGCGGCTTTACCTCTTCAATCACTTTGATCGCCTGCTCCCCGCTCTGTGCCGTTCCCGCCACCTGGAAGCCCATACGTTTCCAGTCATAGGTATTCAGAAGCCCCTGCAGCAAAATAGGTTCGTCATCCACAATTACCAGTTTTAATAACTTCATAAAATTCTCCAGTCCCTGCACTGAGTCTATCTTAACATATTCCATCTCTATTTTAATCTTTTATTTCCAAAGGCATTATAAAAAAATATACCTGTCATGCCAAAAAAAATACACGGCAGGAATCTGCAGGCGTCAATAAATAAAAGCAGAACTGAACCCCGGAAAAATCCGGGGGCAGACCTGCTTTTATTTTCTGTTCTTTTAAGCACGCTGATGAAGATATTTCTCTCTCGTCGCCATCCCGCCCCGGATGTGACGCTCGGATTTGTTAGTGTCAAGCACCTTGCGGGCTTCACGGGCAAGGGACGGGTTGATCTGGAGGAGCCGTTCGGTGACATCCTTATGTACCGTGCTCTTACTGATCCGGAATTGCTTCGCCGTCTGCCTCACAGTCGCGTTATTCTCTATAATATAATCAGCAATCTCCACGGCTCTTTCCTCAATATAATCTTTCAAAAAAATCCCCCTGCAAACATCATTTTTATAATGTATGCAGGGGAAAAGGAAGTCATGCTCATTTAACACTACTTTAGCGTCTGTATCTCCACCCGTATTCCTTTTTCAGTCTTTCGTAAATCTCGAATGCTACCGGGCAGACCTCGATTACATCCAGCACACTGTAAAGGCTCGCCCATCTGTCCGGCTGATCTGTATACGGATATTTCTTACAGCTTTCCGGCCTGCACTCGCCCAGCTGGCAGCTTCCGTCTGCTCCCAGGAAATCACAGGGTACATTTTTTGTCTGGTATCCGTCTTCCTCATTTCCTTCTGTCAGATACTTCTCAATAAACTGCTCTTTTGTAAGTCCCATATGCTCCGCATCCCGGGCAAGATCCGCTTCCGGAATGCTTCCGTGGTACATCTTGCAACAGTTTCTGCATCTGCTGCAGTCGTATCCGGAGAATAACTCTTTATGCAGCCTGTGGAACTGCTCGTCCAGCTCTTTTTCATCCGCATTCCCTTTCAGATAAATGCGGAATTCATAATTTTCGTTTCTCTTTTTCTTCGCTTCAAATTTTATCTTTCTCGGCGCAATCATTTTCAATCCCTTTCATATCCATTTAATCGAGCATCTTTGTACATTGAAGATACATTTTCACTAAAATCCCGCTTTCTGCATTTCATCCATCATAGCTCTCCTGCGGTAATACAATGCCCTCCAGTTCTCCACGCTCAATATCCTCCTGTATCTCCAACTCTCTTACCGCCGAAAATCTCCAATGGTTCCTACGGTATTCTCTGATCTCTTCCTCCGGATAATCCAGCTGCTTCATAATCTCAAGCCGCTTTATAATATTATTCTCAAAGCCGTAACGGGCGCTCCACGTACTTCCGCAGTCTGCAGAGGCTGTCTGCCTTTCAATCATTTCATCCAGGTACTCCAGTTTCTTCTCCAGCATTTCACGGCTTCGGAACTCATAAGTCAGAAAATCTTCCATATATTCTTCCATGTAATCCAAAACATAATCGCATGACAAATGACTGGTAAATCATGTAAACATTTCGTTTCTGACTTCTTCGGTACATCTGTTTTTCATCTATCCTAACCACGTATCTGGTCATAAGCGTATTTCGGATCTCATCATCCTGCCCGGCCAGCTGCTTTACAAAAGAACGCAGTTCCGTTTCCGGAATATTTCCAATAATGTCTTCCATCTCTTCTTCCGCCTGATTCGAACCAGATTCTTCTGTCAGTCTCCCCGGTTCTTTCTGTTCCTCAATCTCATAAAGCACAGCCGCCATATGTTTACAGTTGTTTCCGTCTTCCGCATAGGGACAGGTACAGTACATTTCATAGATCTGACCGTCTTCCATTTCAATATCTACTTCGTAGTCCTCTGTGCCCTCCACAACGGCATGATACCCGTGTTCTGTTTTTTGGAGCTCCTGAACTGCGCCATCATAGTAATACATTTCCCCGCGGGCGAGAATATGCTCTCGAAATAAATCTTTCCAGCCGCTCATAATATTTTCCTCATTCCTCCAGTATAACGTTGAAATATTTTTTTCTTCTTCATCCATCTCCCCCTGCATTTTTATTTAACAAAGCGTTTCGGCGTATTTTTCAGATCATCGGTGTATTCCCTGTTCAATCTGTCCATATACGCTTCCTGCCAGTCAGAAATCTTACTGCGGGATAGCTTCCAGTCTTTTTTGAAAATCTGTTCATAACACGTCACCTTGTAATTCTCCTGCAAATGTCTCTCATTCTATGTTCGCACGTAATGCCGCGGTCTACAAGCTTAATGCTCTTCCCGCCCTCAACCGCCTGACCAGTTCACTGGCTGCACCCTTCACACTGCCGGGCGAGTCGGGGATTTTCACCCCTCAACCGTACGCCCGCCGGGCACACTGCCCAAAAACAAGCCGGGAAAAATCCCGGCTCATTTATCCTTCTGTTCATTCACTTAGAAAATATGATAATTTACAACCAGCGCTGCAAATACGATAGACACCATCGAAAGCAGCTTGATCAGAATATTGATTGACGGTCCTGACGTATCTTTAAACGGATCACCGACCGTATCTCCTACGACTGCCGCCTTGTGGCATTCGCTTCCCTTTCCGCCATGAGCGCCGCCTTCAATATATTTCTTCGCGTTATCCCACGCGCCTCCGGCATTAGCCATAAAGATTGCCATCAGGAATCCTGTTGCCGTAGATCCTGTCAGCAGACCGATCACTCCGTTATATCCCAGAACCAGTCCGGTTATAACCGGGGTAATAATGGCCAGCAGCGTAGGAAGAATCATCTCGTGGAGAGATGCTTTCGTACAGATATCAACACATGTCTCATAGTCTGCGTCTGCCTTGCCTTCCATCAGTCCCTTGATCTCTCTGAACTGACGGCGGACCTCAACAACAATACTCTGAGCCGCGCGTCCTACTGATTCCATTGTCAGAGCCGCGAATACAAACGGCAGACATGCTCCGATAAAGATTCCGACAAGAACTGTAGGGTTCATTACACTCATATCAAGAACAACTTTATCGCCGCCTACTTCCTGTACTTTCTCCACATAGGAAGCAATAAGCGCCAGAGCTGTCAGAGCTGCGGAACCAATCGCGAATCCTTTTCCTGTAGCAGCCGTTGTATTTCCAAGAGAATCCAGAGCGTCCGTACGTTTTCTCACTTCCGCGTCAAGTCCTGCCATCTCTGCGATACCGCCCGCATTGTCCGCGATGGGACCATATGCGTCTGTTGCAAGGGTAATACCCAGTGTGGAAAGCATACCTACCGCTGCCAGAGCGATTCCGTAAAGTCCTCGTGTGGATTCAATAAAACCGCCGGATAATGCATATGCCGCCATAACGCAGACCGCTATGATGATAATCGGAACCGCTGTAGAAAGCATACCAAGGCTCAGGCCTCCGATAATAATCGTCGCAGATCCTGTCTCTGATTTATCTGCCAGATTCTTTGTCGGTTTGTATGTATCAGATGTAAAATACTCCGTAAAGAATCCGATCAGCACTCCGGCCAGCAGTCCGGCCAGAATTGCGAAGTAGAATCCGATATAATGTTCGCCAAGGATGAACCATACAAGCGGGAACGCAACCACCGCAATAATCACCGCACTTGTATTTGTTCCCCGTCTGAGAGCTTTCAGCAGAGTACTCTGATCCGTATCTTCTCCTGTCTTTACAAGAAGAGAACCTAAAATGGATGCAAGCACACCGACTGCCGCCAGCACCATAGGAATAATTACCGCGTTCACCCGGTCAACCTCTGCAATCTTGTTAAATGCAATAACTCCCAGAGAGCACGCTGACAGAATAGATCCTACATAAGATTCGTAAAGGTCTGCGCCCATTCCCGCGACATCGCCTACATTATCGCCTACATTATCCGCGATAACCGCCGGGTTTCTGGGATCATCCTCAGGAATTCCCGCTTCTACCTTTCCGACCAGGTCTGCGCCCACATCAGCTGCTTTTGTATAAATACCGCCGCCGACACGTGCAAACAGTGCCATGGAAGAAGCGCCCATTCCAAAGGTAAGCATTGTACTTGTAATATCCTCAATTGAAAGTTTGAAAACCAGTTTCAGAAGCAGATACCAGATTGAAATGTCCAGCAGTCCAAGTCCGACTACCGTAAATCCCATTACAGAGCCTGCTGAAAACGCGACGTTCAGGCCCTTGTTCAGACTTTTCTGACAGGCTGCCGCTGTTCTCGCATTTGCTCTTGTTGCAATCTGCATTCCTACAAATCCGGAAAGGCCTGAGAAAAATCCTCCCGTCACAAAAGCAAAGGGAACGTACGGTGTCAGGAATCCTGTAATCGCCATCACAAGAAGGATCACAAACATAATTGCGAAAAATCCGATAAGGATTTTGTACTGGCGCCTCAGATACGCCATTGCTCCCTGATGGATGGATGCCGAAATCTTTTTCATCCTGTCGCTTCCTTCCGGGAAACGTAGTACCTTCTGCGCCCTGCTCGCTACAAAGAGAAGCGCAATGATGGAGCCGAAGAGTGTCAGTAGTGCCAATTGATTGTCCATATTAGTCTTTCCTCCATTCCTTTGAGCATTTATCTGCCTGAATTTTCAAGGCAGATATATAATAGTATGTGTACGCAGTCTATTATAACACTTTAACAAAAATTTTAGAAGTTTTTTCTTATTTTATTTCATTTTTTACACACTTTTTAGTTCAATCAAATAATAGACGGATTCTCTTTATTCAAAAAGCACAATTCCGAGAAGTATACAGCGCAGAAAACACACAAGACCCACAGAAATCACAAAAAAACAGATGGAAAACTCTCCACCTGTTTTTCTTCACTTTACTGATAAATACCGTCAGCTAAGGTCCCATTTAAAATTCAAATACCGCAACCCCATATGCCGGAAGAGGATATGCAAAAGAATATTTCTGTCCGTCGCATTCCTGCTTTACCGGTTTGTACAGCAGCGGTCTCGGCTCGCCCTTTCCTCCGAACTCTACATCGTCACTGTTAAGAACCAGCTTCATCTGTTTTCTTCTCGGAACGCCTACCCGGTAATCCCGCCGCTCCATCGGAGTAAAATTGCAGACCACAAGAAGATTCTTCTTATTGTCTTTTGAGTGGCGGATAAAGCTGTAAATACTCCGGAAAATATCATCCGCGTTCACCCATTCAAATCCTGCCGGATCGGTATCCAGCTCGTACATTGCTTTATTCTTTTTATAAAGATGCAGCAGCGCGCGGTACCAGTTTTGAATCTGCTGATGCTCCGGCTCTTCCAGAAGAAACCAGTCAAGCTCCCTTTCTTCACTCCATTCACGCAGCTGCGCAAAATCCTGTCCCATGAACAGAAGCTTCTTGCCCGGATGGCACATCATAAACGCATACCCGGCTTTCAGGTTCGCATATTTATCAAATCCCAGTCCCGGCATTTTATTTATCATAGAACATTTCAGATGTACAACCTCGTCATGCGAAAGTACGAGGATATAATTCTCACTGTAGGCATACTGCATTGCAAATGTCATCATGTGATGTGCGTTTTTCCGGAAATACGGATCCAGTTTCATGTACTCCGTAAAATCATGCATCCATCCCATATTCCATTTCAGGCTGAAGCCCAGTCCTCCGTCTTCCGGCGCTCCCGTAACTTTCGGCCATGCTGTCGATTCCTCGGCGATCATCACCGCCCCTTTATTTCTGCCGAGAGCAACAGAATTCAGATGTTTGAAAAATTCTATCGCTTCCAGATTTTCGTTTCCGCCGTATTTATTCGCAACCCACTGGCCGTCCTGCTTTCCATAATCCAGATACAGCATGGAGGCTACCGCGTCAACCCGGAGGCCGTCCACATGAAAATGTTCGAGCCAGAACAAAGCATTGGCAATCAGGAAATTACACACCTCCGGCTTGCCGTAGTCAAAGATTTTGGTTCCCCAGTCCGGATGCTCTCCTTTTCTCGGATCCGCATATTCAAACGTAGGTGTTCCGTCAAAATCAGCCAAGCCATGCGCGTCTCTCGGAAAATGCGCCGGCACCCAGTCCAGAATAACCCCGATATTATTCCTGTGAAGATAATTAATCATATACGCAAAATCTTCCGGCGTGCCGTATCTTGACGTAGGCGCGTAATACCCGGTTACCTGATAGCCCCATGAACCGTCATAGGGGTGTTCAGCCATTCCCATCAGTTCCACATGGGTATATCCCATATCTTTTACATACTTTGCCACGGCCTCGGCAAATTCTCTGTAAGTATAAAATCCCTCGTCTTCTGTGCCCGGATGCCGCATCCAGGAACCCGGATGAACTTCATAAATAGACATGGGATGCTCTTTGCTGTTCCAGGTTTTTCTCATCTCCATCCATGCATCATCCGTCCATTTCAAATGAGAAATATCCGTAACTATAGACGCGGTTCCCGGTCTGAGCTCCGCGTAATTCGCAAATGGATCCGCTTTGAAAATCCTTTTTCCCTGCTGCGTCTCGATACAGAATTTATACAGATCGCCCTCCCTGATTCCCGGAATAAAAAGGGTGTAAATCCCCATCGGTTCCTGGCGTTCCATGTAATTTGCCTCAAAGTCCCACTCATTAAAATCTCCTACCACAGCAACCCTGCGCGCATGCGGAGCCCATACTGCAAAATAAACCCCCTCCTGTCCGTCAACAGTAACTTTATGCGCTCCCATCTTCTGATAGATCTCGTAATGATTTCCCTGTCCGAACAGATACTGATCCAGTTCACCGATCTCAAAAGACTGCACCGTTTTCTTTGTACTTTTTTTATTTTCCATAAGGCCACCTCGCCGCTCGATTTTTTGCCGCCGGCCGACTCTGTCTCCTGTTATGTCCACATATTTTACACTCGCCGCTCGGTGTCGCCAGCTGCATTTTAATATACTCTATATTATACTTTATACTCACCAAAAAAGAAAGAGAAAAGCACCTGCCGGCACAAAAATAGACAGCCTCCCTGAGGCTGTCTATTTTCACTAATCAGACTGTTCTCCACATCCTGCTCTTCCTTGTCAGGCATTAAAATCTCTTTCTGACAGAAGAATTCTGTCTGCGTCATCCGTATTCTTTCCAAACACTCTCCGCACCAGTTTCTTTGCAGATGCTTTCTGTGAATGAGCGATTGCCTTATCCATGATCTCCTTAACTTCTGCCACTGTAACTGCATGATCTTCTCTCTGAAGAGAATCTATTCTGCTGTAGAGCGCCAGAATACCCATCTCATCAATCCGGTATCCGTTCTCCTGTGCATAAGTCTGGCCGAATGTTACAAGTTCGTCATTAATAAAGATCGGAACTTCCAGACGGGAGGTGAATTTTCTTCTGAACTCGCGGTTTGAGGACAGAAGACGGTCCAGCGGTTTTCTCTGCTCTTCAAGAACAACAAGCAATTCTCCTGTATCTTTTTCCATTGCCTTGTTGAGACGCGCAGTCGTTTTTTCGTTCATCTTTCCTGCCTTCTCAATGATCAGCGCGCCGCCATACAGCTTGCTGAATATATCGCTTATTTTCTTTTTATTAAGAGAATCCCCTGTCACAATGGCAACCTTGCCCTGCTTGATATTACGCTGCTTCTGGATTGCCTTGACCACATCTACTGCCAGAACCGTTTTTCCATTTCCTTTGTTTCCTATAATCAGCAGGTTTCCGGTCTTTGACGTACCTCCTCTGTTTGTACAATTCTTATCCTGCTCCAGAACATCCACAAGCTGTTCACTCATACCCCGGACAGGCACAAAATATGAAAACAGTTTTTTCTGTTCCTCTGTCAGCCCTGCCCTTGTACCGATTCCGCTCTGGGTCTCAAGATCATAACGGCCATGTACAATAAAGCCTGTATCAGACATGGAAAGCGCGTCCGAAATTTCGTTGAGCGGAAGCGGCGCCGTCTTTCCGGTGGCAATCATCTTTGCTGTCTCTTTCCGGCTGAGCGGAGTCGTTGCAGAAAGGATGTCTATTTCATCGTCATCATCCGGGATCTCTCTGTCATCCGGCTCTTCGCTGTGTTTTGGATTCACTCTGAATTCTTCATCAATATCCGGTCTTCCGTCATCGTCATCAGCATCCTCGTCTTCGAAGTCTTCATCTTCTTCATCCAGCAGATCCTCATCTCCGAAGTCTTCATCTTCTTCATCCGGCAGATCCTCGTCCTCGAAATCCTTACCATCACTGTCCAGAATATCTTCATCTTCCGCAAAATATTCTTCATCTTCCGCGAAATCATCTAAATCATCAATCCGGAGCTCTTCCGTAACTTTCCCCATATTTTCATGAGGTTCTTCTGCTTTTTTCTCTTTCCGGTCCGGTTCCGGTTCTTCCGGAGGAATCACTCCCTCTATCTCATCAATCAGGCGCTGGATATCCGGCGGAAGAATGGGCTCCGGCTGTTTCTTTTCTCTCCTGATCTCATTCTGTTCTGTGCTGATGTCTGCTTCCTTCTCCTGCAGATCCTCCGTTTCATCTGCGGGAATCTCGTCCTCTTCCGTCAGATCTTCTGATTCATCCGCAAAAATTTCATCCTCCGGCAGATCTTCCGGCTCATCCGCAAAAATCTCATCTTCCGGCAGTTTCTCCGGTTCATCCGCGGATATCTCATCCTCTTCCGGCAGGTCTTCTGATTCATCCGCAAATATTTCATCCTCCGGCAGATCTTCCGGCTCATCCTCAAAGATCTCATCTTCCGGCAGGTCTTCTGACGCATCCGTAAATATTTCATCCTCCGGCAGGTCCTCCGGCTCATCTGCCAGAATCTCGTCCGCCCCGGAAGCGCTGATAAATTCATCTGCCTCTTCAGCGATTTCTTCTATATTTATCTCCTGATCAGAATCCTCATCATATACTGTATCAGCCTCTGGCTCAGTTTCCTCCGCCTGCTGCTCCCAGCCTGCCAGAATATCTTCAAGACTCATCTGTCCTTCGATCTGATCGTCGTCACCGGAAACCGGAGTACTTTCCTCCGGGATCTCCGCTATCTCTTCCGGTTCTGTCTCCGGAACAGCTGCTGTTTCTTCCGCCGCTTCTTCCGGAGCAGCCGGATCTTCGTCTACGCTGTCATTCTCTTCCGGGATAATCTCGGTCATCCCGCCGGAAACGGATACCTGAGTTCTCTTTCTGGACTTCTTCACCGCTTTATCTGCCATCTCCAGATCCGCAACAGCCTCAATTTCCTCAATAGCGCCTTCCAGATCCGACATATCAGGCTCTTCCTCTTCTTCAGCAGCCTCCTGTTTCCTGGGATGAAGAAGTTTTTTCAGCGCTTCGTCCAGCCGCATGGTATCACCCAGCTTCTTTTTCTCAGGAACCGGCTGTTCTTCTTCCGCTGTTTCCTC
>DXIU01000115.1 GCA_019112765.1 Candidatus Mediterraneibacter norwichensis
TGCCGCAGAGGGAGAAGCTGTGCAGGAAGAAAAAGAGCAAGAAAGCGGATACTGGCTTAGCCAGCTCCAGGGATATGTAGCAGTCTATCTGAGCGACCGGACTACAATCTATGAACTGACCGATATCCTCCTGACCGATCTCCCTGAAGAAGTACAGCAGGAAATATCGGCAGGAAAATATATAGCTACAGCAGAAGAACTGTATGCGTTTCTTGAAAATTATTCAAGCTGAAACTATTGTCTGAAAGGAAGCAGGTATGGAAAAACAGAAGATAAACAGAATCAATGAACTGTACAGGAAATCAAAAGCGGAAGGGCTGACCGAGGCAGAAAAAAAAGAGCAGAAAGTGCTCCGGGCGGAGTATCTGGAACTGGTGCGGCGTAATCTGCGCGGTCAGCTCAATAATATAGATATAGAAGAAAAGGACGGGACAATTGTCAACCTTGGTGAAAAATACGGAAAAAAGGGAAAACTTCCGTCGTGACAGCAGAGTGACTGAAAAGAGAATCTTTTCAAAGAAGAAATGAGGAGGAAAAATGGAGAACAGACTTCCCGGAGACCCGGTCATACTGCTGGGTGTGGTAAACACAAAGCTGAGAGATTTTTATGCTTCTCTGGATGAGATGTGCGAGGACATGCAGATCAGCAGAGAGACACTGACAGAAAAGCTGGCCGCGATTGACTATGAGTACGATGCGGGGAGAAACCAGTTTGTATAGATAATAAAATACATATTTTAAGGAAAAGAAGAATGGAAGAAAGCAGAGTTAAGACGGAGAAACTGTATTCTGAGATCCCTGCAGCGGAACCGGAAAGACAGTATTATTTTATAGAGAGAGCAAGAAAACATCTGGAAGAAATGAAGAAAGAGGCAGGAAGGCCTCTTACTTTCTGTGTTACGACCTTCGGCTGCCAGATGAATGCCAGAGATTCGGAAAAACTTACCGGTATTCTGGAAAAAATCGGTTATGAGCAGGCAGAGAAGGAAGAAAAAGCAGATTTTGTGATTTATAATACATGTACAGTCCGGGAAAATGCAAACCTGAGAGTATACGGCCGCCTGGGACAGCTGGGACGGGCGAAAAAGAAAAATCCTCATATGATGATTGCTCTGTGCGGCTGTATGATGCAGGAGCCTCAGGTAGTGGAAAAACTGAAAAAGAGCTATCACTTTGTTGATCTGATTTTCGGAACCCACAATATTTATAAATTTGCGGAACTGCTGAATACGCGTATGGAGTCCGGACGCATGGTGATCGACATATGGAAAGATACAGATAAGATTGTGGAAGATCTGCCTGTTGAGAGAAAGTATTCCTTCAAATCCGGAGTGAATATTATGTTCGGCTGCAATAACTTCTGCAGCTACTGCATTGTCCCCTATGTGCGCGGACGGGAGAGAAGCCGCAATCCGAAGGCTGTCATCCGGGAAATCGAACGTCTGGTTGCAGACGGCGTAGTAGAAGTGATGCTGCTGGGACAGAATGTTAATTCCTACGGCAGGACACTGGAGAATCCTGTGAGTTTTGCGGAACTGTTAAGGGAAGTGGAAAAAATAGACGGTCTTGAGAGAATCCGCTTTATGACGTCACACCCAAAAGATCTGTCGGACGAACTGATACAGGTGATGGCAGAGTCAAAGAAGATATGCAGACATCTTCATCTGCCGGTTCAGTCCGGAAGCACCCGGATTCTTCAGAAAATGAACCGCAGATATACAAAGGAACAGTATCTTGATCTGGTCAGAAAAATAAGAGAGGCTGTACCTGATATTTCTCTTACAACAGATATTATTGTAGGTTTCCCGGGCGAAACGGAAGAAGATTTTCAGGATACTCTGGATGTGGTGCGCAAAGTACGGTATGACAGTGCATTTACATTTATTTATTCCAGGAGAACAGGAACACCTGCAGCTGTTATGGAGAATCAGGTCGAACCGGCGGCGGTGAAAGACCGGTTCGACAGACTGCTGAAAGAAGTCCAGGATATCGCGGCGCAGACATGCGCAGTGCATCAGGGAACGATTCAGACAGCCCTTGTGGAGAGTGTAAATGAACAGGATCCGTCTCTCGTGACGGGAAGGCTGAGCAACAATCTTCTTGTTCATTTTCCGGGAGATGCGTCTATGATCGGCAGTCTGATTCCGGTCAGCCTGAAAGAATGCCGGGGCTTTTATTATCTGGGAGAACGGGCATAAACTGCCACTAATAAATGATTAAAAACCGTCCAGACTATGTATAAGACGTTGAAAATACATGGAGAGGACGGTTTTTTATGAAAAAATTCAGTGAGTATCTGTTTCTGTTTGTTACAGGCGGGACGGCATATTATGGATTTGAAATGATATTCCGGGGATTTTCCCATTGGACCATGTTCCTGCTGGGTGGAATCTGTCTTATCTTCTGCGCGCAGCAGGGAATATGGACCAGCTGGAGAGAACCGCTCTGGAAACAGGTGGGCTGGTGCATTATTTTTGTGACAGCCTGTGAATTTATTACGGGAATAATTGTTAATAAGTTTCTGGGATGGAATGTATGGGATTATACGGGACTCCCCTTTCAGCTTATGGGGCAGATATGTCTCCCTTTTGTCATTATTTTTTCCGGCCTGTGCGCAGCGGGAATTCTGCTTAGCGGATATGTTCTCTGCTATATTTATGGGGAGAAGCGACCGGAATTTCATGTGATCTGAAGGCAGGATTTTTCCGGACGCAGGAAAGCTGTCTGCTTGAAGCAGCGGTTTTTTTGTGATAATCTAGTAAAGCAGACAAAAGATAACGGAATATAAGATTCGAAATACTTTTAAGCAGGCGAGAAACAATAGAAAAAGGAGTAAGAATGTGGCTGAATTAACACCAATGATGAAACAGTATATGGAGACGAAATCCCAGTATCAGGACTGCATTCTGTTCTATCGGCTGGGCGATTTTTATGAGATGTTCTTTGATGACGCGCTGACTGCCTCCAGAGAGCTGGAAATCACTCTGACAGGGAAAAACTGCGGCCAGGAGGAGCGGGCTCCCATGTGCGGTGTCCCTTATCATGCGGTAGAGGGATATCTTAATAAACTTGTATCCAAAGGGTATAAGGTGGCTATCTGTGAGCAGATGGAAGATCCGAAACAGGCAAAGGGAATTGTAAAAAGGGAAGTTGTACGGATTGTTACCCCTGGTACGAATCTGGATGCACAGGCACTGGATGAGACAAAGAACAACTATATTATGTGCATTGTCTATATCGCGGACCGGTACGGTATCTCTGTGGCGGATATTTCTACCGGAGAGTATCTTGTAACAGAGCTGCCTGACAGCAGCAGACTGATGGACGAGATCAGCCGCTTTGTACCGGCAGAGATCATATGCAACGAAGCCTTTTATATGAGCGGCATGGATCTGGACGGCCTGAAAGACCGGTTTGGCGTAACCATCTATTCCCTGGAGTCCTGGTATTTTGATGATTCTCTGTGCAGGGAAAAACTGCTGGAACATTTCCATGTATCAGGCTTCGGCGGACTGGGGCTGGAGGATTATGACTGCGGGATCATCAGCGCAGGAGCTCTTCTCCAGTATTTACTGGAAACCCAGAAAAATTCTCTTTCGAACCTGACTCATATTACCCCTTATGTAACGGGAAAATACATGCTTCTGGACAGCGCCACGAGAAGAAATCTGGAGCTGTGCGATACTTTGCGGGAAAAGCAGAAAAGAGGATCACTGCTCTGGGTTCTGGATAAGACGAAAACAGCTATGGGTGCCCGGATGCTGAGAAAATATGTGGAGCAGCCTCTGATCAGTAAAAAAGACATTGTACTCCGGCTGGATGCAGTGGAAGAACTGAAAAATCAGGCGATTTCCAGGGAGGAGATCAGGGAATATCTGTCCCCGGTTTATGACATGGAACGTCTGCTTACGAAAATCACATATGGGACAGCCAATCCCCGGGATCTGACTGCGTTTAAGACGTCCCTTGAGATGCTGCCTCCTGTGCGGTACCTTCTGGAAGAAATGCAGTCCGATCTGCTGAAAGAGATTCATGAGGATATGGATTCCCTGGAAGATCTCTGTACTCTTCTCAGGAGCGCGATCCGGGATGAACCGCCGATTGCCATGAAAGAAGGAAACATTATCCGGGACGGTTATAATGAGGAAGTTGACAAACTCAGAAGAGCAAAGTCTGACGGGAAAGACTGGCTTGCGAAACTGGAAAATGAAGAGAGGGAAAAAACAGGGATTAAAAACCTGAGAATAAAATACAACAAGGTATTCGGATATTATCTGGAAGTGACCAATTCCTACAAATCAATGGTGCCGGATTACTATACACGAAAACAGACGCTGGCCAATGCAGAACGCTATATTACTCCGGAACTGAAGGAACTGGAGGATATGATTCTTGGCGCTGAAGACAAGCTGTATGCGCTGGAATATGAACTTTACTGCGGCGTAAGGGATCAGATAGCATCCCAGGTGGAGCGGATCCAGCGCACTGCGAAGGCGGTGGCGCGCCTGGACGCGGTTGCGTCACTGGCACTGGTGGCAGAACGCAACGGATATGTCCGGCCGAATATTAACGAAAAAGGAGTCATTGATATTAAAGACGGACGCCATCCTGTTGTGGAACGTATGATTCCCAACGGAACTTTTATTGCAAACGATACATATCTGGACGATAAAAAGCATCGGATATCCATTATCACAGGACCGAACATGGCGGGAAAATCCACCTATATGCGTCAGACAGCCCTGATCGCGCTTATGGCACAGATCGGTTCATTTGTTCCTGCATCCAGGGCGGATATCGGACTGTCGGACCGGATTTTTACGAGAGTCGGGGCTTCCGACGATCTTGCCTCAGGACAGAGTACATTTATGGTGGAAATGACAGAGGTTGCCAATATTCTGCGCAATGCCACGTCCAGAAGCCTGCTTATTCTGGATGAGATCGGAAGAGGAACAAGTACCTTTGACGGTCTTTCCATTGCCTGGGCCGTCATTGAGTACATCAGTGACAGCCGGCTTCTGGGAGCCAAGACTCTTTTTGCCACACATTATCACGAACTGACAGAGCTGGAAGGAAAGATCAGCAATGTAAATAACTATTGCATTGCCGTGAAGGAAAAGGGAGATGACATTGTCTTTCTCAGAAAAATCGTAAAAGGCGGGGCTGATAAAAGTTATGGTATCCAGGTCGCCAAACTGGCAGGAGTTCCCGATCTGGTTATTGAGAGGGCAAAAGAAATCGTGGAGGAACTGAGCAACGAAGATATTACAGCAAAAGTCAGCGAGATTGCCGCAAAGGAGCGGACAACGAAGAAAAAACAGAAGACACGCAGGTACGATGAAGTAGATATTGCTCAGATGTCCCTGTTTGATACGGTTAAGGATGACGATGTACTGGAGGAACTGAAAAATATTGATGTAGGGAATATGACTCCCATTGATGCGCTGAATACCATATACCGCCTGCAGAACAAGCTGAAAAACAGATGGTAATTCCGGGGCGGAATATAACACAGAGGCAGGAAAGCGCTGCCTGCGAAAGAAACTTAAAGGAATCGGACAGAAAACGGAAAGGAGAGAGCCATGCCGCATATACAGGTGCTGGATCAGATAACAATTGACAAGATTGCAGCCGGAGAGGTAATAGAACGGCCGGCTTCTGTGGTCAAGGAACTGGTGGAAAATGCCATAGACGCAGGAGCGGATTCCATAACCGTGGAAATCCGGGACGGCGGAATCTCATTTATACGTGTTGCAGACAACGGCTGCGGCATCCCCCGGGATGAAGTGAGGAAAGCATTTCTCCGTCACTCAACCAGTAAGATCCGGAATGTGGAGGATCTTGCCGCTATTACTTCCCTGGGATTCAGGGGAGAGGCCCTTTCCAGTATTGCGGCAGTAACAAAGACGGAACTGGTCACAAAAACGGAGGATGATGAATTCGGAACAAGATATGTAATTGAAGGCGGAAAAGAGCTGTCTCTTGAGGATACCGGAGCGTCTGACGGGACAAGCTTTGTAGTCCGGCAGCTTTTTTACAATGTGCCTGCAAGGAGAAAATTTCTGAAGACACCCATGACAGAGGCCGGGCATGTCCAGGATCTTATGACCAGACTTGCCCTGTCCCATCCGGAAGTAGGCTTCCTGTTCCTCAATAACGGGCAGGAGAAGCTGCGCACTTCGGGTAATAAAAAGCTTAAGGATGTAATCTATAATGTTTACGGAAGAGATGTGGCTGCGAATCTGCTGGAGATTGATTATGAGAAAAACGGCCTTGGAATTTCCGGATATCTGGGGAAGCCGGTAATTACACGGGGAAACAGGAATTTTGAGAATTTTTTTGTAAACGGACGCTATATAAAAAGCCCGATGATTTCAAAATCGCTGGAAGATGCTTACCGGGATTTTTCCATGCAGCATAAATTCCCTTTTGCGGTGCTTCATTTTCACGTAAAAGGAGACGAAGTAGACATTAATGTACATCCAACCAAGATGGAGCTCCGTTTTCAGAGACAGCAGGAAGTATATAATACTGTTTTTGAAGGGGTGCATCGGACCCTTCTGGAACCGGAGCTGATTCAGAAAGCAGAGATTCCGGAGCCGGTTTCTCTGTCCGGCCAGACAGAGAACAGGAGCCCGTTCCTGCTGAAACCAAAAGGAGTACGGGAGACACCCGAAGGAGTACGGGAGATATCCGGAGCCGTCCCGGCACAGTCTGACAGGCAGGAAGAAACGGAAAAGCAGGTTCCCGGCGCAGATTCAGCAGCGCGGGATGAAGAGTATTTTATCCGTAAAATGCGGGAGCGGGTTATGGCTTATCATCAGCGTTCGTCATCAGCCGAAGTACCGGCAAACGGAGAACTTTTCCGTTCCAGGAAAGAGCAGACAGAGAGGATCCGGAAGCAGGTACACAGCCCGGATTCCCCGGAAAATAAAGAAGTACCGGAACTGAATGAAAAATCAGAAAGTCTGCGGAAGCCGGAACGGGAAACTGAGGAGAAGCCTGTGCAGCTTGATCTCTTCGAAGAAAATTTCCTGAAGCGGGATGTCCGTGCCGAATACAGACTGATCGGACAGGTGTTTGAGACATACTGGCTTGTGGAATACCGGGACAGCCTGTACATTATAGATCAGCATGCCGCCCACGAAAGAGTGCTGTATGAGAAAACACTGAAAGGCATGAAAAACAGAGAATTTACATCCCAGTATTTAAGTCCGCCGATCATTCTGTCGCTATCCATGCAGGAAGCAGAAGTACTGACGGAGCATATGGACCGTTTCGCAAGGATCGGATTTGAAATTGAACCTTTCGGGGGTGAGGAGTTCGCCGTACGCGCGGTTCCGGATAATCTGTTCGGCATAGCGAAGAAAGATCTGCTTATAGAGATGCTTGACGGCCTTTCCGATGGACTGACCACCTCCATGACACCGGAACTTATCGATGAAAAAGTGGCTTCCATGTCCTGCAAGGCAGCGGTGAAAGGCAATAACAAACTGTCCGCCCGGGAAATGGATGCATTGATCGGGGAGCTCCTTACTCTGGACAATCCATATCATTGCCCCCATGGGAGACCGACAATTATTGCTATGACAAAAAGAGAACTGGAAAAGAAGTTTAAGAGGATTGTCTGATGAAACGACCTTTGATTATATTGACAGGCCCCACAGCTGTGGGAAAAACAGCAGCCTCTATCGGGCTTGCGAAAGCGGTGGAGGGAGAAATCATATCTGCAGATTCCATGCAGGTATACCGGGGAATGGATATCGGATCAGCCAAAATCAGCCGGAAAGAAATGGACGGAGTAAGGCATTATCTTGTAGATGTGCTGGAACCGGAGGAAGAGTTCAATGTGGTAAAGTTTCAGCGGCTTGCCAGGCAGGCAGCTGAGGAAATTTATTCAAGAAATAAGATCCCTATTGTTGTGGGAGGCACAGGTTTTTATATTCAGGCGCTGCTTTATGATATAGATTTTACAGAAAATGACGGCGATATATCTCTTCGGCAGGAACTGGAGAAGACCGCGGAGGAAAAGGGCCCGGAGTATCTGCACCAGCTCCTTCAGGAGGTTGATCCGCAGGCCGCCCGGGATCTTCACCCTAATAATATAAAACGGGTAATCCGGGCTCTGGAATTTTACAGGCAGACAGGGCAGAAGATATCGGAACATAACCGGAAAGAACGGGCAAAAGAGTCTCCATACCGGTATGCGTATTTTGTGCTGACAGATGACCGCGCCCGTCTGTATGACCGGATTGACAGAAGGGTGGACGCCATGATGGAAGCCGGTCTTCTGGAAGAAGTGCGTTCCCTCAGAGACCGTGGCGTAAAGCGGACCTGTACCTCCATGCAGGGGCTGGGCTACAAAGAACTGTATGCCTGCCTGGAAGGGGAGTGCTCTCTGGATGAGGCTGTAAGGATTATAAAAAGAGATACCAGGCACTTCGCCAAACGGCAGCTTACCTGGTTCAGGCGGGAACGGGATGTGATCTGGCTGGATAAGGGCAGGTTCTTACAGGATGAAGGCAGAATTCTGCAGGAAATGCTGCGCTGTCTGAAAGAAAAACAGATTACGGCCTGATAGGCAGACAGGATAAATAATAAAAGAAGAAAAGATGGGAAAAGAAAATGGATATTACATCAACAGAATATATGTACAGGGAATTGGGAATATCAGAGGAAATACTTGAGCTGGGCCGGAAGACAGAAGCGGAGTTAAAAGACCGTTTCCTGGAATTTGACCGGACTGCAGAGTATAACCAGCTCAAAGTTATCCGGGCTATGCAGGAAAACAGGGTAAATGAGGGCTGCTTTCAGTATGCCAGCGGATACGGATATAACGATCAGGGAAGAGATACTCTGGAGGCTGTTTATGCTTCTGCATTTCACACAGAGGCGGCGCTGGTCCGGCCTCAGATTACCTGCGGTACGCATGCCCTGGCTCTGGCACTTTCCGCAAATCTACGCCCCGGAGATGAACTTCTCTCTCCGGCAGGGAAACCGTATGATACACTGGAAGAGGTAATCGGCATCCGTCCATCCAATGGTTCCCTGGCTGAATATGGAATTACCTACAGACAGGTGGAACTTCTGGAAAACGGTTATTTTGATTATCCGGCAATAGAGAAGGCCTTAAATGAAAAGACAAAGCTTGTTACGATTCAGCGATCCAAGGGGTATCAGACGCGGCCCAGTTATTCTGTCGCTGAGATCGGAGAGCTGATTTCCTTTATCAAAGAGCGCCGCCCGGATGTGATCTGTATGGTAGATAACTGTTATGGAGAATTTGTGGAAAGACTGGAGCCATCCGATGTGGGAGCGGACATGATCGTCGGATCCCTGATCAAAAATCCCGGCGGAGGACTGGCGCCTATCGGAGGCTATATTGCGGGAAAAGAGGCACTGATTGAGAACTGCGCGTACAGACTCACATCTCCGGGACTGGGACGGGAGGTCGGCGCCTCCCTGGGAGTTATGCAGTCTTTCTATCAGGGATTTTTCCTGGCGCCTACAGTGGTATGCGGTGCTTTGAAAGGAGCTGTTTTTGCAGCGAATATTTATGAAAAACTGGGCTATCCGGTTGTGCCGTCCGGAAAGGAAGAGAGGCATGATATTATTCAGGCAGTGACACTTGGATCCCCGGAGGGCGTAATTGCGTTCTGCAGAGGGATTCAGTCCGCAGCCCCGGTAGACAGCTATGTCAGTCCGGAGCCCTGGGCAATGCCGGGATATGACAGTGATGTAATTATGGCGGCGGGCGCCTTTGTGCAGGGCTCTTCTATTGAGCTGAGCGCGGACGGTCCCATAAAGCCTCCTTATGCAGTATATTTCCAGGGCGGACTGACGTGGGCCCACGCCAGATTCGGCATTCTGAAATCTCTGCAGAGCATGGTGGACGCAGGAGTTGTCAGTCTGGAGAAAATACGGAATCTTCTGTAGAGCTGTATGGATAAACCGGTGTAAATCTGATGTCCGGCGTCTGCCCGGGAGAATAGGAGGAAAGAGTATGAAAAATGTGGTTATAGCTGGGGCAGGAGCTTCCGGTATGATGGCCGCCGTATCAGCGGCAGCGGAAGGAGCCCACGTGATCCTTCTGGAACATAAGGACCGGATCGGAAAAAAGATTCTGTCCACAGGGAACGGCAGATGTAATTTTACAAACATCTGTCAGGAACCGATCTGCTATCACTCGGATAATCCAGGATTTCCCTGGAAAATTGTAGAAAAATTCGGTGCGCAGGATGTTATCTCTTTTTTCCTTCAGCTGGGAATTTACTCAAAAAACCGGAATGGGTATCTGTATCCTAATTCTGATCAGGCTTCTGCAGTACTCGACGCATTCCGCATGGAACTGGACCGTCTGCAGGTGGAAATCAGAACCGGAACAGAGTGCAGAGAGATCCGCCCGGGCCGTAAAGGATTTACGGTAATTACAGATCAGGGCAATATCCGGGCAGACCGGGTTATCCTTGCCGCAGGATCCAAAGCAGCGCCTTCTACAGGTTCGGACGGTTCCGGCTATGATCTGGTCAAAAAGCTGGGACATAGAATCCTTCCGGTTCTTCCGGCTCTGGTACAGATCAGATGCGGTGAAGATTTTTTTAAGAGTCTTGCCGGAGTCCGGGCAAACGGAAGTGTGTCCATCTGGAGCGGGGACAGATGTATCGCCAGGGACACGGGAGAACTTCAGCTGACAAATTACGGAATTTCCGGAATTCCTGTATTTCAGGTAAGCCGCTATGCGTCCCGCCTGTTATATAAGAAAAAAGATGTGTACGCAGTTCTCGATTTTATGCCTGATTTTACACAGGAGCAGATGACCGCATTCCTGCGGGCCAGGGCAAAGACAAGACCGGAAAAAACAGCCGGGATGTTTCTGATCGGGCTGTTTCATCGCAAACTGTCTGATCTCTGGATAAAGCTTGCAGGTATTTCCCGCGAAAAAAGAGCCGGTGATCTTACGGATGAAGAAATTATAAGGCTGGTCCGACAGATTAAATCTATGAAAGTCACAGTTTCAGGAACGAATTCCTTCGAACAGGCCCAGGTGTGCTGCGGAGGTGTGGATACAGCAGAGGTGGATCCGGACACTCTGGAATCTCTGTATATTCCGGGACTGTACTTCGCGGGAGAGATTCTGGATGTAGACGGCATGTGCGGAGGCTATAATCTGACATTTGCGTGGGCCAGCGGATATATAGCCGGCAAATCAGCGGCGGTCTGAACAGAAGAAACAAAGGCGGAGGGAAAATCTTATGCTTCGTATCAATCAGCTGAAGCTGCCTGTGGGACATTCCGCGGAGCAGTTAAAAAAGAAAATAATAAAAACACTTCAGATCAGAGAAGGTGATCTGAAACAGTATTCTGTAAGAAAGCGTTCCATTGACGCAAGAAAAAAACCGGAGCTGTATTATGTGTATTCGATTGATCTCGCTGTGACAGATGAAGCCCGTGTCGTGAAACACGCAAAGGGCAGGGTGCAGAGAGTAACGGAAAGGCACTACCAGATACCAGAGCATGAAAAAGGGCATATGAAGCTGCGTCCGGTTGTGATCGGGAGCGGACCGGCAGGGCTGTTCTGCGCTTATCTGCTGGCACTGGAAGGATGCTGCCCTCTTATTGCAGAGCGAGGCGCTCCGGTCCGGGAACGCAAAGCAGATGTGGAACGCTTCTGGAAAACCGGAGTACTTGACCCGTCTTCCAATGTGCAGTTCGGCGAAGGCGGAGCAGGAACGTTTTCAGACGGGAAACTGAATACTCTGGTAAAAGATGCTGCCGGGAGAAATCGTTTTGTCCTTGAGACATTTGTGGCTTTCGGCGCTCCGGAGGATATTCTGTGGGAGCAGAAACCTCATATCGGGACCGATATTCTGATAGATGTAGTGGAGGCCATGCGGAACCGGATTATTGAATTGGGAGGGGAATTCCGGTTTCACTGTCAGGTGACGGATATTCTGCCTGAAGAGAACAGTCTTGTGATTAACGGGCAGGAGAAAATCCGGACAGAGGCGGCGGTGCTGGCGATCGGGCACAGCGCCAGAGATACCTTTCAGATGCTCTATGACCGGGGAATCAATATGGAAGCGAAGTCCTTTGCTGTCGGGGTAAGAGTAGAACACCCGCAGGAAATGATTGACCGGAATATGTATGGCAGTTACACAGGAGAGAATCTTCCTGCAGCGTCCTATAAACTGGCGGAGAAGCTGGAAAACGGAAGAGGAGTCTATTCATTCTGTATGTGTCCGGGAGGTTATGTGGTTAATGCTTCTTCAGAAGAAGGGCGGCTGGCGGTAAACGGCATGAGCTACCGCAGCCGGGACGGGGAAAATGCCAACAGTGCAATTATCGCTACAGTTACACCGGCAGACTTTAAAAGCAGCCATCCTCTTGCCGGAATTGAGTTCCAGCGCAGCCTGGAAGAAAAGGCCTGGAAGGCAGGAAACGGGAAAGTTCCTGTGCAGCGTCTGGAGGATTATCTGCAGAACCGGAAAAGCACACGGATTGGAAAGATACAGCCGAATATAAAAGGCGGATATACTCTGGCAGATGTCCGTCAGATTTTTCCGGAAGAGCTGGCATGGTCTCTGGGAGAAGGAATCTGCAGGATGGGGAAGAAAATTCATGGATTCGATGACAGGGATACCATCCTTTCCGGAGTGGAAAGCCGGACTTCATCTCCGGTCAGGATTGTACGGAATGAGCAGTATGTATCCAGCATTCCCTGGCTGTATCCCTGCGGGGAGGGCGCAGGATATGCCGGCGGCATTACATCGGCTGCTATGGATGGAATGCGTGTCGCTGAAGCTGTGCTCATGCGTAAATTCACAGAAAATTAATATTACGGCTCTATACACTTTTTTTAAACTGTGCTAAAATAAATCATTGTATTAATGGCATCCGCAGCGAGAAGAAAGATGTACCATGAATACAGGAAAGACAATGAAAGAAATGTACCGTGAAGAGCGGCCTTATGAAAAATGTGAACAGTACGGGGCAGAAAACCTGACAGATGCGGAATTGCTGGCAGTTCTCCTCAGGACAGGAACAAGAGGCGAAAACTCACTGGAGCTTGCGCGGAAGCTGCTTCATCCGGATTTCAGCGAGGACGGTATTCTCAATATTCACAGATGGACGAGGGAGGATCTCCTTCGTGTAAAGGGGATCGGCAGAGTAAAGGCAGTACAGATGCTGTGCCTGTCTGAGCTGGCCAAACGTCTTTCAAAGGCATCAGCGGCTTCCGGACTGAATTTTTCGGCTCCGGATACAATTGCGCAGTATTACATGGAGGATATGCGCCATCAGAAGAAAGAAGTTCTGAAACTTCTTCTTTTAAATACACGCGCCCGTCTGATCGGTGAGGTGAATATTTCTACAGGAACTGTAGATACTGCGCTTATTTCGCCAAGGGAGCTGTTTATTGAAGCACTGCAGAGAGGCGCCGTCTCAATAGTGCTTTTACACAATCATCCCAGCGGAGATCCTACACCAAGCAAAGAGGATGTCAGGATAACACGCAGGATACAGGGCGCGGGGAGTATGATCGGCATAGAACTGCTGGATCATATTATTATAGGGAATAATTGTTTTATCAGTCTGAGGGAGAAGGGATTCCTCCGGCGGAAGCAGGAGTAAATAATAAGGGATGGAATGAGATGGCCAGGAATGTTTATGGACTGGATTTGGGCACCTATGAAATCAAAGTGTTCGATAAGAAAAAAAATGAAATATGGTGTGAGAAAAATGTGATTGCCATGAAGGACAGAAAATACATTTTCTCGCTGGGCGATCAGGCCTATGAGATGTATGAGAAATCCCCCGATAATATTCAGGTTGTTTTTCCCATGAAGAATGGAGTAATTGCACATTTTGACGATATGCAGTATCTTCTGGGCAACCTGCTGCAGACCGGCAGACAGTTTGTGCGGGGCTCAGAGTATGTAATCGCTGTTCCCACAGATGTAACCGAGGTCGAAAAAAAAGCTTTTTTTGACCTTGTCTTTCATTCTGAAGCAAGGGCAAAATCTGTCAGAATCGTTGAAAGAGGACTGGCAGATGCACTGGGGTGCGGCATAGATATTCTGTCTGAAAAAGGAATTTTTATTGCCAATTTCGGAGGAGGAACAACGGAATTATCCGTTCTTTCTTCAGGCGGTATTGTACTGAATAAACTGATTAAAATCGGCGGCGAGTATTTTGACCGGGCAATTATTTCGCTGGTACGGCACAATCAGGATTTCCTGATCGGGAGAATGACGGCTGAGAATCTCCGCAAAGAATTCGGAGTATTCGATCAGAAGACAGACAGTTCTATTACCGTTTCGGGCAGGGATCTGATATCCGGGGTGCCTTCTCAGACGGAGATACCGATCAGTCTTGTGCGGGCAGCGATGAAAGAACCGGTGGAGGAATGTGCTCATGCAATCCGGTCAATGCTTGAACGGACACCGCCCGATGTCCGCAGAAGTATCGAAGCAAAAGGAATCTACATCACGGGCGGGCTGTCAAACATGAAAGGGCTCTCTACATATCTTCAGGAGAGCATAGGCCTTCCGGTTATGAGTTCTCCACAGGCTGAACTCTGTGCGGTCCGGGGACTGCAGAAAATTATTTCTGATAAAACTTATTACAGGCGTCTGCTTTATTCTATGCTGGACGATAATTACAGGTGGTTGAGATAATATGAAAAAGAAAAATCATACATCCGTTATAAACAGATATATACTTCTTGGGCTTTGCGCTTTCTGCATACTTATGATGCTTTTGTCCTCATTTTCAGACAGAGCGGGCGGTCCTTTCAGAGCCGTGGCCAATGTTACGGTCATACCCCTTCAGCAGGGAATTAATCAGATCGGAAGATGGCTTGGGGATATGACGGATAATTTCGATACAATGGAACAGCTGCGCTCGGAGAATCAGCAGCTTCAGGAGCAGGTGGACAATCTGATTACGGAGAATAATTATCTGCAGGCAGACCAGTCTGAACTGGAGCGGCTTCAGGAACTCTATCAGCTGGATCAGAACTATGCCGATTATGAAAAGACAGGAGCTCATGTCATAGGAAAAGATTCGGGCAACTGGTTCAATTCTTTTACGATCGACAAGGGCAGTCAGGACGGAATTGAAGTAGATATGAATGTTATGGCGCAGAGCGGACTTGTGGGTATTGTTGTGGATGTGGGGCCCACCTGGGCAAAAGTGCGTTCCATTATTGACGATTCTACAAACATCAGCGGTATGGCACTTTCCACATCGGATACCTGTATTGTCAGCGGCGACCTCTCGCTGATGAGCGATGGGCAGATCCGTTTTGAACAGATGGAAAACAATGATAATGTCGTTAATGTCGGAGATCAGATTGTTACTTCTTATATCAGCGATAAATATCTGCAGGGAATCCTGATCGGCTACGTAAGCGAGGTAAATGTGGATTCCAATAATCTGACACGCTCCGGATATATTACGCCGGCAGTGGATTTTAAAAATCTTCAGGAAGTACTTGTTATTACCACAACAAAGGCGGATCTTACAGGAGAAAATGAGACATAAGCGCAGGGGGAGGAATCTGAAATATGATGAAGGCATTTAGAATAAAGAGAATCCTTGTCACTGCGGTTTTGCTTTTGGCGGCGTATCTGCTTCAGTGCGCTGTTTTTCCTTTTCTGGAAATTGCGGGAATCAAACCGAATCTGATGCTGATTGTAACGTCTTCCATTGGATTTATGCGGGGGCCGCGGGAAGGAATGTATACCGGATTTGCCGCCGGTCTGCTGATTGATATTCAGTTTGGGGATATGATCGGGTTTTATGCAATAATCTATCTGATTATCGGATATATTAATGGTCTGTTCCGGCAGATGTATTATGATGAAGATATTAAGCTTCCGCTGTTTCTGACTACAATCAGCGAGTTTCTGTATGGCATTGTTATATATTTTCTAATGTTTCTGCTGAGAAGCGATTTTGATTTCCTGTTTTATCTGAACAGGATTATTGTACCGGAGCTGATCTATACTATTGTTATAACACTGGGGTTCTATCCGCTTATCCTGTTTATTAATCAAAAACTTGAAGCAGAAGAAAAAAGGAGTGCAAGCAAATTTGTTTAGAGATATTATTGACCGTTTAAGAGAGGCAGGGGAATACATTATACGCAGCAGACTTGTAACGCTGATCGTAATATTTATTCTGACATCATCCATTCTGGTCGGACGTCTTTTTTATCTGCAGATTGTCAGAGGAGAGGATTATCTTGAAAACTATGAGCTGCAGATCAGAAAGACAAGGGATATTGCTGCAACCCGCGGCAATATTTATGACCGTAACGGGAATCTGCTGGCATACAATGAGCTGGCATATTCCGTTACAATTGAAGATACAGTATCCACGGACACCAGCACCAGAGAAAAGAATAAAATTCTGAACAATATTCTTGATCAGGTACTTACAATTGTAGAATCCAACGGCGATTCTGTGGTGGACAGTTTCGGGATTATCCTTGATTCCTATGGAAATTATCAGTTCGCAGAGACAAATGAGACGCTGCGTCTCAGATTTATAGCTGACGTATACGGAAGACCATATATTGACGATCTGACTGAAGAACAGAGAAATCAGTCGGCGGCCGGAATTATTCATTACCTCTGCACGGAAAGATATGGTCTGGACGATGAAAACAACAGTCCGGATTATATTCTGAAAATGATTAATATGCGGTATGCGATGGGCCTGAACAGCTTCCAGCAGTTTATGACAACAACGATTGCCTTTGATGTCAGTGATGAGACTGCTGCCGCTATAATGGAAAACCAGAGCTCGCTTACGGGGGTTGATATTGAGGAAGATTCTCTGCGCCGGTACGCAGACGGGGAATATTTTGCTTCCCTGATTGGATATACAGGACAGATTTCCCAGGAAGAATATGATAATCTGAGCGCAGATGAGAAAAAGAAGTATTCCCTGTCAGATATTGTGGGAAAATCCGGTATCGAACAGACAATGGACAGCGTTCTTCAGGGCGAGAAGGGAGAGACCACTTTTTATGTGGACAACCTCGGTAAAGTGACGGAAACTGTCAGTACGAAAAATCCGAAGGCGGGAAATGATGTATATCTGACCATCGACAGAGACCTGCAGATCAGCGCCTATAAACTGCTTGAGGAAAAGCTGGCCGGAATCGTGGTATCCAAGCTGCGCAATGTGCTGGAGTATGATCCGTCTGCAGAGGAAGATGCGAGTGATATTATCATACCGGTCAGCGATGCGTACAATTCTTTTATTGCCAACCGGGTTGTGGATATGGATCATTTCAGCAGTGAAGACGCCGGGGCTTCAGAAAAAGAAGTTTATTCCGTTTTCCAGGAGAAAAAATCATCCGTGCTGCCCCAGATCATGTCTGAGCTGCGGAATGCGGATGCGTCAGTTTATAATGATCTGTCAGAAGAAATGCGGGCATATATGGATTATATCTATGATACTGTACTTACGGCAAATACAGGCATTATTCTTACGGGTCAGATTGATTCTTCAGACGAAATGTGTATTTCCTGGGACACGGAAGGAGACGTCAGTCTTCATGATTATCTGAACTATGCAATTACGCAGAACTGGGTTGATACCTCAAAGCTTGGAAACAGCTCTTATTCGAGCTCATCAGAGATATTTGAGGAAATCATGACATATTTGGAAGAATATTTGAATGAGGACAGCGGTTTCGACAAACTTCTCTATGAATATCTTATAAAATCAGGAAGTGTCACAGGTGCGCAGATCTGCTCTATCGCGTATGAGCAGGGAGTCCTTCCCATGGATGAGGCGGCCTATAATGGCTTGCGGAGCGGTAGTGTAGATTCCTATTCCTGGCTTCGTGATAAGATCGAGCATCTTGAGATTACTCCGGGACAGCTTGCGCTGGAGCCCTGTTCAGGCGGGCTTGTGATTACAGATCCGAATTCCGGCGATGTGCTCGCCTGTGTTTCTTATCCGGGCTATGATAATAACCGGCTTGCGAATACAATGGATTCTGCATATTACAATCAGCTCAATACAGGGCTGGCCAATACATTTTATAACAGAGCGACACAGGAAAAAACAGCTCCCGGATCTACTTTCAAGATGGTGTCAGCTGTTGCCGGACTGACGGAAGGAGTGATTAATGGAAATACTACATTCTACTGTGACGGAACTTTCACTGAAGTTACACCCAGCCCGCGCTGCTGGATTTACCCCAGCGGCCATGGCGCACTAAATGTAGTCGGCGGAATCCAGAATTCCTGTAATGAATTTTTCTATAATGTCGGCTACAGTCTTGGAATGGACGGCAGTGGGAATTATGACAGCGAGAAAGGTGTGGAAACCCTCGCGAAATATGCGTCTATGTTCGGACTTTCAGAAACGTCAGGTGTGGAAATTCCTGAGTCAGAGCCGGAAATTTCTGATGAATATGCAGTGCAGTCAGCAATCGGACAGGGCACGAATAACTTTACTGTCAGTCAGCTGAACCGATATGTGACTGCTGTTGCCAACAGTGGCACTGTATATGATCTGACGCTGATTGATAAAACAACGGATTCAAACGGCAATCTGATCAAAGATTATCAGGCCGAGGTTATCAGTACGATGGATGAAATTGATTCATCAACATGGGATATGGTTCACCAGGGTATGCAGAGAATGGTGGACAGTTCTGCTACATTTGCAGGACTTGATTTTGACATGGCCGGAAAGACCGGTACCGCACAGCAGAGTGCCGTTCATGCGGATCACGCTCTGTTTGTCGGATATGCGCCCGCAGATTCTCCGGAGATTTCAATTGCTGTCAGAATGGCGTATGGCTACAGCTCTTCCTATGCAGCTGAAATCGGGAGAGATATAGCGAAGATCTATTTTGATCCTGATTCCGCCGAAGATCTGATTACCGGATCAGCAGGGGAACTGGGATCCGCACTCGCAGGTGACTAAAAAGGAATGGTGATGACAAGTGGACAGGCTTGTAACAATTCGGAGCTGCCGGTACGGGCTGGATATCCAGCTCAGCCCGGATCCGGAGTTCAGTGTGCTGGCTGATATTCTCACCGGAAAATTCCATGATTCCGCCAGATTTTTCAAAGATGCGAAAATGGCCCTGAGTTTTAGCGGAAGGATTTTAAGCCGGACAGAGGAAGAACAGGTTCTGAATATAATCAGCGACAATACAGATATTGAAATTCTGTGTGTCATAACTCACGATGAAAAAATGGAGGCAATGTACAGAAGCGTTGTAGAGCAGACTCTTTCGGACCTGCAGAAAAGAGAGGGGCAGTTTTACCGGGGAACACTTGCAAAAAGGCAGGTTCTGGAATCGGAAACAAGTATTGTCATTCTCGGAGATGTGGAACCGGGTGCCAGAGTCATTGCAAAAGGGAATATTGTCATCGTCGGAGTTCTCTACGGTTCGGCTCACGCTGGAGCCGCCGGAGACAGAAATGCTTTTATCGCTGCGCTCTCCATGCAGCCCAGGCAGCTCTGCATCGGTGATATTGAGGCAAAACGCCAGATCATCTATCAGGAGAGCCTTACGATAAAAGGCCCTCAGATCGCGGTCGTAGACGGAAAACGCATCTATCTTGATCCGCTTGTGGATGCCTGATTCCTGTATGAATCATCTGCGCGCAGCGGTGTTCAGCGTTTCCTATATGGCACGGATATGTGCATATAATACTGTAGGAGGGAAAGCAGCATGGGAGAAGTTATTGTCATTACATCAGGAAAAGGCGGTGTCGGAAAGACGACAACGACAGCGAATATTGGAATCGGTCTGTCCGGACTCGGACAGAAAGTCATGGTTATTGATACGGATCTGGGACTGAGAAATCTGGATGTTGTTATGGGACTTGAAAACAGAATTGTATATAATCTTGTTGATGTTATCGCAGGCAGCTGCCGGCTGAAACAGGCTTTAATCAAGGACAAGCGTTTTCCGGAACTGTATCTGCTCCCTTCTGCTCAGACAAAAGATAAGAGCAGCGTTTCGCCGGAGCAGATGAAAAAACTGGTGGATGAGCTGAGGGAAGAGTATGATTTTATTCTTCTGGATTGTCCCGCCGGGATAGAACAGGGGTTTCAGAATGCGATAGCCGGCGCGGAGCGATCGATAGTTGTTACCACGCCGGAGGTATCAGCGATCCGTGATGCTGACCGGATTATCGGCCTGCTGGAGGCTTCCGGCATAAAGAAAAATCAGCTGCTTATCAACCGATTGCGGGTAGATATGGTCAGACGCGGAGATATGATGTCTGTAGAGGATGTTACAGAAATTCTTGCCATCGATCTGCTTGGAGTAATTCCGGACGATGAACAGGTTGTTATTGCCACAAATCAGGGGGAGCCGGTAGTCGGAGAAGGAAGCCCTGCAGGGAGCGCATATGACCGGGTCTGCCGCAGACTGACAGGTGAGGAGATCCCTGTCTGTGATTTTTCCCGTCCTGAGGGATTCTTCGGCAGGATTTCCGGATTCTTTCACAGAAACCAGGGAGGCGGATTATGAATTCTCCTTCTGTATCTGTCGCCAAAGAGCGGCTGAAAAACCTGCTTGTGTCGGACCGGATCCAGTGTGCTCCGGATGCTGTGGACAGGCTCTCAAAGGACCTGTATTATACAGTTTCAAAATATATGGAGATTACACCGGAGAATTTTAACATTGAAATTACACGTACAGATATACATATTAGGTATACAGGAGAAAAAAATTGAGACATTTTCTTAAAAATATAAAGCTGCATTATAATATAAAAGATTACCGTTTCAGTCTTGTGATACTGGTAACAATTTTGTCAGTAATCGGGGTTTTTATGGTGAGAAGCGCAAGACCGGATCTTATGGACCGCCAGATTATGGGTGTAGTCCTTGGCCTGGCAGCCATGGTGGTTATCTCTTTGATTGATTATAAATGGGTTCTGGGACTGTACTGGCCTTTATACGGCCTTAATCTGGTTATGCTGATAGCAGTACCGATTTTCGGAACAGAAGCAAACGGCGCGAAGCGCTGGCTGAATCTGGGATTCACACAGTTTCAGCCGTCGGATCTGACAAAAATTCTGATGATTTTATTTTTTGCCAGATTTCTGATGGACCGGAAGGAGAAGATTAACAGCCCGAAAACACTGCTGCAGGCTTTTGCGCTTATTCTGCCGTCTCTGATTCTGATTTATGAGCAGCCCAATCTGTCGACAACAATCTGTATTGCGGCTTTGTTCTGTGCTTTGATTTTCCTAGGAGGCCTGACATACAGATATATTCTTCCGGCTATTGCCATTATCGTGCCGACGGTTGTCATTCTTCTGGCGATAGCCGTACAGCCGAATCAGCCGTTTCTGGAAGATTACCAGCAGAAACGGATTCTTGCCTGGCTGGATCCGGAGGAATACGCGGATGACGGCGCATATCAGCAGCTGAATTCTGTTATGGCGATCGGTTCAGGTCAGCTTTCCGGAAAAGGCTACAATAATGACGAGACAACTTCTGTGAAAAACGGAAACTTTGTCTCTGAGCCGCAGACAGACTTTATTTTTGCAATTATTGGTGAAGAATTAGGATTTGTGGGTTGTTGTGTAGTCATATTTTTGCTATTATTAATAGTGATAGATTGTATTTTGATCGGCTTAAAGGCAAAAGATACAGGTGGGCGGATTATCTGTGGCGGGGTCGCCTCGCTGATTGGCATACAGAGTTTCATTAACATCGGTGTGGCTACTATGGTCCTTCCCAACACGGGTTTATCACTTCCGTTTGTAAGCTATGGACTGACTTCCCTTGTGTGCTTTTTTATGGGGATCGGTTTCGTGCTGAATGTCGGCTTGCAGCCGAATAAATATCAGTAAGGAGAGTGTAGCAGTTATGAATATCGGATTAATAGCACACGATGCGAAGAAAAAACTGATGCAGAATTTCTGCATTGCTTACCGGGGGATTCTCAGTAAGCATGAGCTGTTCGCCACAGAGACAACAGGACTTCTTGTTGAAAGTGTAACCAATCTTACGATCCATAAGTTCCTGGCGGGCCATCTTGGCGGCAAACAGCAGCTTGGATCACAGATCGAAAATAATAACATTGACCTGCTGATCTTTTTCAGAGATCCGCTTACTCCGCGTTCTCATGAGCCGGATGTCAATGATATTGTACAGTTATGTGATAAATACAATATTCCGATAGCGACGAATATAGCAACTGCCGAGGCATTGATCCTGGCATTGGACAGAGGAGATCTTGACTGGCGTGAAATGTACAAATAATTATAACAGAAGGCGGCGCAGAAGACGAAAAAGAAGGAGAAGCCATGCATATAAAGTTGTCGGGCTCCTCCTTTGTCTTGTACTTCTGCTGGGGGCCGGAACAGCTGCGGCTGTTTTCCTTCTGTCACAGAATGAAAACAATATAGAGAAATATGAAAGCCGTGTTTATACAGGAAGCCTTTATCAGGGAGAACTATTTGCGCAGGACCTTTGCGTTGCATCTGAGGATGTCCCTCTGGAAGGATTTGAAGACGATACTGCTCTGCACGGGGCCGGCCTTTTTAATCTGGAAGACGATACGGTTGTCTACGGATATCATCTTTATGACCGGCTGTATCCGGCAAGCACTACAAAGATACTGACCGCATATATTGCACTGAAATACGGTAATATGGATGATCAGGTTACAGTCAGTGCAAATGCCACAGATTTTAACTGGGATGAATCTGTCTGCGGACTCCAGACCGGAGATACGCTTACAATGTACGACCTGGTATGCGGGCTTCTGCTTCATTCCGGAAATGACGCGGCTGTAGCGATAGCGGAACATATCTCGGGCAGTGTAGACGCATTTGTTGAACTGATGAACAGTGAGGCAGCTGCTCTGGGGGCTACGGGTTCTCATTTTGTGAATCCCCATGGTCTCCATGATGATAATCATTACACAACCGCATATGACCTGTATCTTATTTTTAATGCATGTCTGGAAGATGAGAGGTTTGTGGAAATAATATCTCTGAATCCTTATACAGCGACTATAACGGGCGCAGACGGAACAACCAGAACAGAAACATGGATTCCTTCTCATTTTTACGGCTCGGGAGACGCACAGGCGCCGGAAGGAATCCGGGTTATAGGCGGAAAAACAGGGACAACATCAAAAGCAGGAAACTGTGTAATCCTGTATGATGAAGATGCGGACGGAACTCCCTATATCTCGGTTATTATGGGAGCTGAGGACAAGACGATTCTGTATGAAGAGATGAATCAGCTGTTTACCGCGGGAATTCTTGCGGTGCTTCCGTCGGCAGAGGCAGGCTGATGCTGCCTGAGAAGGTTTTTGCTATTATTTTTTCTGTCAGAAGTTAAAGCAAAAAAGTCATACGCAGCTCTGATAATCCAGAGCTGCGTAACTTTCTTTATTCAGACATACCTCTGATTCGTCCGAACAGACTGATCAGATACAGACCGCATAATCCTACAATTGTGTATACAATCCTTGAGATCCAGCTTAGATTGCCGAAAAGAAATGCTACAAGATCGAAGCGGAAAATTCCAACCAACAGCCAGTTTACTGCGCCTATAATGACGATTGTCAGGGCAGTGTTATCGAACCATTTCATGTTATTTCCTCCTTTTCATGTCAAATAACTTCTCGGAATCTTCAGCCCTGATTTTATAAGGCTTTCCGACCCCTATCTCAAAAAAATCACCCACTTTTTTTCAAAAAACGCTTGACAAATCGCTCAAAATTTGCGGCGAAGCCGATTGATTAT
>DXIU01000116.1 GCA_019112765.1 Candidatus Mediterraneibacter norwichensis
GGCGATACCAATTCCTGTCTGTCGGCAATTGCAGCAAAACGGCTCCACATTCCGATTTTCCATATGGAGGCTGGCAACCGCTGCAAAGACGAGTGCCTGCCGGAAGAGACAAACCGGAGAATTGTAGATATCATTTCAGATGTGAATCTGGCCTATTCGGAACATGCAAGAAAGTATCTTCACGAGTGCGGACTGCCAAAAGAGAGGACTTACGTAACCGGAAGCCCGATGGCGGAAGTGCTTCATCAGAATCTGGATGAGATCCGTGCTTCACAGATCCTGGACAAACTGGGACTGGAGTCGGGACGATACATGCTCCTTTCTGCTCACCGGGAGGAAAATATAGATACAGAAAAGAATTTCCTGTCGCTTTTTACCGCGATAAACAGACTTGCGGAGAAGTACGATATGCCGATCCTTTATTCCTGCCATCCGAGATCGAGAAAACGGCTGGAGGAGTCGGGATTTGAGCTGGATCCGAGGGTGATCCGCCATGAGCCGCTGGGATTCCACGATTACAATCATCTTCAGATGAATGCGTTCGCGGTTGTTTCCGATTCCGGTACGCTTCCGGAAGAAAGTTCATTCTTTACTTCTGTGGGAAATCCGTTCCCTGCTGTATGTATCCGTACTTCGACAGAGCGCCCGGAAGCGCTGGACAAAGGATGCTTCATTCTGGCCGGAATTGATGAGAAGTCTCTGATACAGGCTGTGGAAACAGCTGTGGATATGAACCGGAACGGAGACCTCGGCATACCGGTTCCGGATTATGTGGAAGAGAATGTAAGCACAAAGGTAGTGAAGATTATTCAAAGCTATACCGGAGTAGTGGACAAAATGGTGTGGAGAAAGTTTTAGTACCGTAAATTGTATTTTTCTTGTCATATTGAACGGAAATGTAAGCCTGGGAGAACAGATTATTTATAATATAGCGGCGTTTTTCCCATTCGGTATTTTCCTTCCCGTTCTGATACGCAAAATGCAGAAGTTATGGCGCTCAGCCGCGGCCGCGGCGGTACTGTCTGCATTTATTGAGCTTACACAGCTGATTTTTAAATGCGGATTGTGCGAGCTGGATGATGTGATAAACAATACTTTGGGAGCGGCAATCGGGTATGGCATCTGGAAGGGCGTCAGTACTGCCGTAAATATTCTGAGAAAAAGTAATTTGAGAGAAGATACAAAGACCAGCAGACAGTATTAGTTTATATCTGGCATATATATTGGCAGATACAGAGATTACAGTGAGGAGATGCCGATGAGGAGATCCATTAGAAATAAGAATAAAATATCAGATCTGAGTATAACTGATCAGGCTGTCCTTGCCCTGACGGCCAACGCGCTTTTTGACGCGCGCCGTCCCGTCCCGGCGGGGGCCGACTGGCAGCAGGTGTATGAAGAATGCTGCCATCAGGCTGTACCGGCTCTGGGGCTGAGAGGCGCACAGGCAGCAGAAGTGCCTGAGAATATTCTGAAGAAATGGAGACAGACTGTGATTGCCGCAGCATATAATAATCTCCGTGTATCCTGGGAACACAATGAACTTGACCGTTTAATGAAAAGCGCGAAAATTCCTTATGTCATTTTGAAAGGATGCGCCTCGGCTCTGTACTATCCCAGGCCAGCGGAACGCGTCATGGGTGATGTGGATTTCCTGGTAAAAAAAAAGGATCTGGAGCGGGCGGGAAAAGTTCTGGAGCAGGAAGGTTTTGTTCCATGGGATGAGGAGCATATCTGTCATGTCGTGTACCGCAAGCCGCCGTCGCATTATGAGATGCATTTTGAACCGGCGGGCGTGCCATACGGCAGAGCCGGGGATCTTGTCAGGGAATATATGAAAGACGTTATGGATCAGGCCCGCGATGTGGAATATGAAAATGGAACCATTACCTGTCCGTCCCATTTCCATCACGGTCTGGTTATTCTTCTGCATACAAGCCATCATCTTCTGGGCGAGGGGATCGGCCTGCGGCATCTGTGCGACTGGGCAGTGTTTGCAGCGTCTCTGTCAGATGAAGAATTCCGGGAGATCTTCGAAGAAAAGTTCCGCGCTGTCGGAGTCTGGAAGTTTGCCGGGATACTGACCCGGACAGCAGAACGCTGGCTGGGGTGCCCGCACCGTGAATGGCCGGGCGATCAGGAAACTGAGCTGGAAGACGCGATTATTGAGGATATTTTTGATAGCGGGAATTTTGGCCGCAAATCAGAGTATCGCTCATATGAGACATACCTGATCTCAAGCCGGGGAAAAGGCGGAGTCGGGCGTACGTCCATGCTTCATCAGATGATTCTTTCGCTGAATGAGATTATACATACGAAATGGCCGGTGTCCAGGAAATTGTGGCTTTTGCTTCCATTTGGCTGGGGGTATTATGGGATTCGGTATTTTGTGAAGATCTGCAGGGGGCAGAGGTCGGCGCTGCACCCGGGGAAGGTGATCAGCGGGGCGGCGAAGAGGAAAGAGGTTTACAGGGAGTTCAGGCTGTTTGAGAGGGGATGAGAATCATCATGAGAAACAATTTTAGCCAGACTGGTCGATATGTCATACGATATAGAGGCAGTGGCTTCAGACAGCGACGCGGTTTTCCTTGAAACGGCGATTGAGCAGGAGCAAAATCCGGAGTTGAAAGAAGCACTGCAGGATCTTTCAGATTTCCTGTTTATATAATTTGAATCTATAAACAGGGATGTATCAATTGTCTCACTGGGAGCACCCGGCGCCGGGACAGGAGTTTGAAAATGAGGCAGACAGGCAGGCGTATGAAGAGTATCAGAGGGCATTTGGCTGGCAGAATTCACATTTACACAGATTCAGTCTTCCGCAGGACAGGTTTTTAAGAATAACCGAAGGAAAAGCGGCGCGCTGGCTTGATCTTACGGG
>DXIU01000010.1 GCA_019112765.1 Candidatus Mediterraneibacter norwichensis
ATTCAGAAGAGGGGGACAGGGAATTCTGATTCCGTTCCATGAGTTAAGAAAAATAACGGAACCTGGGAATCAGCTAAAAGCAGGATTTGCAGCGGGCTAACTCGCATACGCTCGGACAGAGCCCGCTGTAATTCCTCATAAGATAAAAACATCAGGGAGCTTTAACGGCATGGACGTAGATAATCCAGGCAGTACTGATGCTCTGGATCCGGGCAGCTGCAGTCGGAACAGCCATCACTTCCGAACATCAGCACAGTACGATATTTACCAGTAAAGTTCCCCTGATTTTTCCCTTTATGAGGAATTACGAAAGGTACTTCCGCATTGGGAAAAAGCAGAAATATTCAGGAACTTCTTGCGGATAGAATACACAGGAGATTCGTGATGCGGGATCCTTGTGACTCGGAGGGATCTGTCAGAAAAACAAAGGATCTGATGTCTGATGTTAAGGCCTGAGATGAATCTGCCCGAACGCAGTGAGTTTTCATCTCAGGCCTTGCTTTTAATCAGATTTCAGATCCTTTATTTTTCTCAGATTCCGGAGTGGAACAAGGATCCCGCATCCCGTATCTCCGTCCCGTTCTATCCAGGAAATTCTGAATTTTTTCCGGTATTTCTTAATTCAAGTTCATTTCGGCAAATCCGAATTTCACTCCTTATCCTTAGGAAAGAGCATCTCAATCCTGGTTCCTTTCCCGGGCGCGCTGTCCACGCTGACTTTCGCTCCATGCAGCAGTGCGCCGTGCTTAACAATAGAAAGTCCCAGGCCTGTGCCGCCGCGCTCTTTGGAATGGCTTTTATCTACACGGTAGAAGCGTTCGAAAATCCTCTCCTGATGCTCTTTGGGGATTCCGATTCCCGTGTCGGAGACACTGATTTTGGGGCCGTCCAGAGTGGCACCGACCCAGACCGATACCCGTCCGCCTTCATTGTTATATTTAATGGCATTTTCACACACATTGTAAACCATCTCATCCAGGATCTGCCGGATACCGAAGCAGTTTACCTGCTCTCCCGTCACTTCCATCCGTATATGTTTCTGCGACGCCTGGGGAGAAAGCCGGCTCACGATTTCCAGGGTCAGATCATAGAGATCAACCTCTTCTTTTTCCAGCTCAACAGACTCTTCATCCAGTTTCGAAAGCTTAATAATATCCTCTACAAGTGTAATCAGCCGTCTGGCCTCCTTGTAAATTCTCTCTGAAAATACCGGAATATCGGCCGGACGCACCATACCGTTTTTCATGATCTCAGCATAGCCCGAGATCGATGTCAGCGGTGTTTTCAGTTCATGGGATACATTTGCGGAGAATTCCTTTCTCATATTCGAGACAGCTTCCTTTTCTTTATTCTGTTTATCCATTGCCACAAGAAGGGGCGTCAGTTCTTCGTAAATTGTATTTTCCAGGGGGGTTTCCAGATTAAGCTCATTGATTGGCTTTATCAGCTTTTGTGTCTGCCACTTCGCGAGCATGAGAGCAAATCCCATCATTATCACGGCAAGAACGCCCATTACCGGAAGCACATTAAGAGCGGTCATGGCAAGATTGTCCATGGATTTGGCAACCCGGAGCACAGTTCCGTCATCGAGGAGAACCGCGTAATAGTAAAGTTCTCTGCCCAGAGTGTCCGATACTCTCTCGGATTCTCCTGTTCCGGATGCCAGCGCCTCTTTGATTTCCTCACGGGCTCCGTGATTTTCCATATCGCTTTCTTCACTGGAAGAATCATAGAGAACATCTCCGTTTTCGTCTATCTGTGTAATACGGGTTCTTTCGTCTGCCTGGGACATCCGATCCAGATAGGAAGGCCCGGAAATATTTACTGCTGTCCGGATATACTCTGCTTCCTGTTTCACTTCACTTTTCAGCAGATTCAGATTCCTGTTATATAAAATTACAGACATGATAGCATAAAAGAGCACAAGCGTCACTGCAAGGATCAGCATCATGCTCCTTTGTATTCGTTTTCTCATGCATCTCCACCGACACGATATCCCACACCGCGCACAGTCTGGATAATCTCGCCCTTCTCTCCCAGTTTCTGCCGCAGTGTACGGATATGTACATCCACGGTACGGGTTTCCCCGTCAAAATCATATCCCCAGATTTCTGTAAGAAGCTGATCTCTGGTCAGGACGATTCCCTGATTGCGCATCAGCTTCTCCAGAAGTTCAAACTCTTTTAGAGTAAGGGAAACTTCTTTTCCATCTACTGTCACTTCATGCTTTTTTACATTTACGTGAACTCCGGAGATATCCATATCCATACGGTCCTCTACTTTTCCGCTGCGCCGCAGAACCGCTTTGATTCTTGAAACAAGTTCCATCATACCGAAAGGTTTCGTTACATAGTCATCAGCACCGGAATCCAGTCCGATAACCTTATCGTATTCTGTGCCCTTTGCGGTCACCATAATAACCGGGATTCCCTTTGTTTTCTGTGAAGATTTCAATTTCTTCAGAAGCTCAAGTCCATCGTCGCCGGGGAGCATAATGTCAAGTAAAATAAGCTCTGGCGTGTCGAACGCCAAAGCTTCCATGAAAGCAGAACCGTCTGCGAACCCTCTTGCCTTGAGTCCGGTTGTTTCCAATGTATATATTACAAGTTCCCGGATGTTGTCGTCATCTTCCACGCAATATATCATTCAAACTTCTCCTTCTATCGTTATCGTTTCTGCAGTATGTCCGGTTGTACCGTCACGATCCTGCTTTTTCTCTGAACACAGATAAATAAATCTCTGTCAGACTGTCCGCCGCCAGGGAGCAGATACTCTGCGCTTTCCGCAGAGATCTGCTTTCCGCATACGGCGGGCAAATATATTATTATTCATGAATAACCGCACTGTCCTTGTGTACGCCTGTAATGGAAAATTCTACCCACTCCGCGATATTTGTCGCATGGTCTCCGATTCTCTCCAGATACTTTGTAACCATAATCAGATCAAAGATCCTCTTACCGTTTTCTCCTTTTTCTTCTTTAATGAAATCAATCATCTCATCACGTACTTCCTCAAAGTACTGATCAATTTCGTCATCGGCTTTCATAACACTCTGGGCAAGCTCAAGATCTTTATTAACATAAGCTGTCACGCTGTTGCGGACCATCTTGCTGACCTCGGAAGCCATGGTTCCGATTACATGAATCTCATCAGTTGCCGCAACTCCCTTGGAGGAAATAATAATCTCCGCAATATCAGACGTCTGATCTCCGATACGCTCCATATCTGTAATCATTTTCAGAGCCGCGGAAATTCTTCTTAAGTCTCTTGCCACTGGCTGCTGCTGAAGAAGCAGTTTCAGGCACAGTCTTTCAATATCTTTTTCACACTGATCGATTTCCTCATCTTCTTCAATAATAATCTTCGCCTGCTCGATACTTCCGTCTTTAAGTGCCTGCGTTGCTTTTGCAATGGCTGTCTCACAAAGTTCTCCCATATGTGTGAGCTGCTCTTCAAGCAGACGCAGCTGCTGGTCAAATTTATTACGCATAGTTTAACCAAACCTCCCTGTGATATAGTCTTCTGTTCTCTTATCAGCCGGTATTGAGAATAATTTTTCTGTATCATTGTATTCCACAACTTCTCCAAGAAGGAAGAATGCTGTATTATCTGATATACGGACTGCCTGCTGCATGTTGTGTGTAACCATGACAATAGTATAGTCTTTTTTCAGTTCCATCGCAAGATCTTCGATCTTTGATGTAGAAATCGGATCCAGCGCCGATGTCGGCTCATCCATCAGAAGAACTTCCGGCTCTACAGCCAGCGCTCTCGCGATACAGAGTCTCTGCTGCTGTCCGCCGGACATACCAAGTGCGCTTGTTTTAAGACGGTCTTTACACTCATCCCAGATTGCCGCATTTCTCAGTGACTTTTCCACAATATCGTCCAGTTTTGCTTTGGAGCGCACACCGTGAGTTCTCGGACCATATGCAATATTGTCATAGATACTCATGGGGAACGGATTCGGTTTCTGGAATACCATTCCGACACGCTTTCTTAACACGTTTACATCCATACCCTTGAAAATATTCTCGCCGTCCAGAAGGATTTCTCCGTCAATACGGCATCCTTCCACAAGGTCGTTCATACGGTTGATGGACTTCAGAAGGGTTGATTTACCACATCCGGAGGGACCGATGAAAGCGGTGATCTTATTTGCTTCAATCTCAAGATTTACATCCTTCAGGGCTTTGAAATCACCGTAATATAAATCCAGATTCTTTATACTTAACTTAGACATTTCCTTTCCCTTTCTTTTACGCTTTCGTAAGTTTTCTTGCAATAAAACTCGACAGTGCGTTAATACCTACTACGAGTATAAGCAGGATTACTGCTGTTGCATACGCCTGATCCATGTAAAGGCCCTCGCTTGAGAGGACATACATATGAAGAGCCAGCGTACGTCCTGATCCCATTACGCTGTCCGGGATCTGTGCCACGGTTCCGGATGTGTACATCAAAGCCGCTGTTTCTCCGACGATTCGTCCGATCGCAAGTATTACACCTGCCAGGACTCCGGGAATTGCAGACGGCAGTACAATGCGGAACACGGTACGGAGTTTTCCGGCTCCCAGTCCGAAGCTTCCCTCACGGTAGGAGTCCGGAACTGCTTTCAGCGCTTCCTCTGTCGTTCTCATGATCAACGGAAGGATCATAATCGCGATTGTAAACGCTCCGGCCAGGAGAGAAAATCCCCATCCCAGTGTATTAACAAAGAACAGCATACCAAACAGGCCGTACACGATAGACGGGATACCCTGAAGCGTCTCCGTCGTAAGACGGATAACCTCAACAAACCTGTTTCCCCTCTTTGCGTACTCCACAAGGAAGATTGCGGAAAAAATCCCGAAAGGCACCGCAATGATAAGGGATAATAACGTCATAACAATTGTATTGACAAATGCCGGTACGACCGAGGCGTTTTCCGAACTATATTCCAAAGAGAAAAGTGACGGAGTAATATGCGGAAGACCGTTGATCAGGATATAAGCAATCAGGAAAATCAGCACAGCAAATGTGATGACCGCCGCAAGCAGCACAAGCAACATTACAATAAAGGAACCCGGATGTTTCAGATAAGTTTTAAGCTTATCACTGAATGTTGTCTTATTAACCATTTTAATATCTGTCTGTTTACTCATGATCCGCCCCCCTCTTCAGTAACGCTACGCTTAAATTGATGATGAGGATAAATACAAAAAGCACAACTCCCGTCGCGATCAGCGCTTCTCTGTGAAGACCAGTCGCATATCCCATCTCAATTACAATATTTCCGGTCAGGGTACGGATACCGTCAAGAAGACTTCCCGTAAGACGTGCCTGGTTTCCGACAATCATGATAACTGCCATGGTCTCGCCGATCGCGCGTCCGATTCCGAGGACAATTCCCGCGATCACGCCTGATTTTGCCGCCGGAATAATAACGCGGAAGATACTTCTCTCCTTTGTAGCTCCCAGCGCAAGCGATCCTTCATAATAATGTGCCGGCACCGCGCGCATCGCGCTCTCGGTTGTCCCGATAATCGTCGGCAGAATCATCATGCCCAGGATCAGAGACGCTGTCAGGATACTGTTTCCGTTACCAGGTTTACTTACAAGCCCTGCCCTGTAAAGTGCGGTTCCGAATTCACGGATAAGCGGCACTACTACAACCAGACCAAAGAAACCGTAGATAACTGACGGAATTCCTGCAAGAAGTTCTGTCGCTGCTTTCAGAGGTTTATAGATCTGTTTCGGGCAGTACATTGCCATGAAGACAGACGTCAGGATTCCGATCGGCACACCGAAAATGATCGCGCCCGCCGTCACATAAAGACTTCCTACGATCATCGGCAGGATTCCAAACTGTTCACTGTTCGGACGCCAGATCTCGCCTGTGATAAATTTGATAAATCCGATTTCTCTCATTGCAGGGATGCCATTTGCAAACAGGAAAATGCAAATAAGCGCTACCGCAAGCACGGATGCACACGCGGCTATAAAAAATACTCCCTGCATGAATTTTTCAGTCCATGCTTTTGATTTCATTTTTTCCTCCTAATGAGCCGGGAAGACATGCCTCATATCTGCCCGGCTCATAATTTAAAAGCGGAAATCTTTACTTCAAGAATTTCTCTGTTTGTAGATTATCTTAGATAGCATCCCATGTTGTCACATCACCAAGGTAGATGCTCTTAACCTGATCAGATGACAGATCGTCTGTCGGGTTGTTCTTGTTTACAACAACTGCGATACCATCTGTAGCGATTACTGTTCCCTGAAGTTCAGCAGCCTCCTCGTCTTTCAGTTCTCTGGATGCCATGCCGATGTCATAGCTTCCCTCAATCGCGGATGTCATACCTGTAGTAGAGTCAGATGTCTGAAGTTCGATAGACGCGTTCGGATTAACTGCCTTATAAGCCTCGATCAGTTTTTCCATCAGCGGAGATACAGATGAAGAACCGCCTACTACACAGCTTCCTTCCGGAGCCTCTCCCGCATAAGCTTCAACATTCGCTACCGGGATATATCCTTCGTCTGATACAACCTGCTGTCCCTCTGTACTCATGATAAATGCCATGAAGTCGGCTGCTACCGCATTATCAGAATCCGGCTTAACTGCTACATTGAACGGTCTGGATACTTTATATGTTCCATTCTCAATGTTCTCTGCTGTAGCATCAACTCCATCAATTTTAAGAGCTTTTACAAGAGAATCATCAAGAGATCCGAGAGAAATATAACCGATCGCATATTCGTTCTCAGATACTGTTGTCATCATAACTGATGTACTGTTTGTAGTCTGGGCATCCAGAGTGATCATATCGTTGTCCTCTTCATCAACAACACCGAACAGCTCTGTGAAAGCTCCTCTTGTACCTGATCCTTCTTCACGTGTCACAGCTGTGATCATGTTTGACGCATCCCATGAGGAACCGGAATCTCCGCCTTCAGATGAATTATTGTCAGAACCACATCCTGCAGCAAGAGCTGCCATCATGCCTGCCATAGTTAAAACTGCAATAAACTTTTTCATTTTCATTGTTCATAATCTCCTTTTTCATATCTCGATTACTTTGTTCTGTGTTAACCACGGTATTCATCTTAAAAGGGGAATGTTAAATGTAAAATCAGAAGTATGTTAAATCTATGTAAAATGAAAAAAGCCCGGTTTTCCGGACTTTTAGGGATAATTCGGATTTGTCTAAATGAAATTCTGATGACTCTGGAATGAGTTTAGAAAAATAGGAACCTGAGAATCAGCGTTAGGATCTGCGGCGGGCTCTGTCCGAGCGTATGCGAGTTAGCCCGCTGCAAATCCTGCTTTTAGCTGATTCCCAGGTTCCGTTATTTTTCTTAACTCATGGAACGGAATCAGAATTCCCTGTCCCCTCTTCTGAATCCGTCTTATAAAAACTTCCTTCCCTTCCGGTTTGTGTCTGCTGTCCGGAAATTCCCTTCGACAAATCCGAATTCCCACGAAACTCTCTGATCTCCCGAAGTCTCTGTGCTGTCTTTTTTTCTTCTCCTTCTTCTGTGGGATGATAATATGTGCGGTCTTTCAGGCTGTCGGGCATACACTGCATGTGTGTCAGTTTTTCCTCCATATCATGGGCATATTCATATCCTTTCCCATATCCCAGTTCTTTCATAAGTCCGGTAGGCGCATTTCGGATCTGCATGGGCACCGGTTCTGCACGGAGTGTCCGCACATCCTTTTTACACGCCTCACATGCCGTATACAGCGCGTTTGATTTCGGCGCCAGGGACAGATATACAACTGCATGTGTCAGATGGACATCACATTCCGGCATACCCAGAAAATGGCAGGCCTGGTATGCGGCTACCGCCACCTGGAGCGCCCGGCTGTCCGCCATTCCCACATCCTCACTGGCAAAACGGATCAGTCTTCTTGCAATATACAGCGGGTTTTCGCCGCCCTCCAGCATACGCATCATCCAGTAAACAGCTGCGTCCGGATCACTGTTGCGCATGGATTTGTGAAGAGCAGAAATGAGGTTGTAATGCTCTTCCCCGTTTTTATCGTACAGAAGGGATTTCCTGCTGATGCACTGTTCCAGAGTCTCCGGAGTAACCGTTACGCCTTCCGCGCTGATCTCCCCGTTGAGCACTGCCATTTCAAGAGTATTTAGCGCAGTACGCGCGTCCCCGTTTGCAAAGGCCGCAATTGCCCGGATACTGTCATCAGAGATCTGTACATTCTGTCCGCCAAATCCTTTCGGGTTTTTCAGCGCGTTGCGAAGAAGTTTTACCAGATCATTCTCTTCAAGCGCTTTCAGCACAAACACTCTGCAGCGGGAAAGAAGAGCCGCATTGATTTCAAAAGACGGATTTTCTGTTGTCGCCCCGATCAGAATAATACTTCCCCGCTCCACAAACGGCAGGAAAGCATCCTGCTGCGCTTTATTGAACCGGTGGATCTCATCCACAAAAAGTACAGTGCGCAGTCCGACTCTTCTGCTCTGTTCCGCCTGCTTCATCACCTCTTTGATCTCCTTGATACCGCTTGTAACGGCGCTGAAATTAATAAATTCCGATCGGGTCCGGCCTGCAATAATACTGGCAAGGGTTGTCTTGCCCACGCCTGGCGGTCCCCAGAAAATCATAGAGGATATATGATCCTGCTCTATCAGCTGCCGCAGAATCTTCCCTCTGCCAAGGAGGTGTTCCTGGCCTGCGAACTCGTCAAGAGTGTCCGGACGGACTCTGCTGGCCAGCGGAGTCATTGTCCTGCTATTTCCGAATAATGTCATCTGTTCCATTATCACCCCTCCAGACCTGATACTCTCACTACATCTTCAATATTCCTTTCCATCTTTTCGAAACTCCGGGCGGAAGAGGTACTGCCGGAGGCTGTATTTACGATCTGACATTTTGCCCACTCAAACAATTTCTCTGACATTTCTCTGAACTGCACTTTCATCCCCTGTCTCAGCTCTGATGCAGTTCTGACAATTTTCATCTCCCGGCCATCCACATACTCCGCCAGATCGCTGTGGCGTTTTACATAGATTCCCTCATTTTTATAGCAGGAAGCCTGAATAACAAATACAGCTGCTTTGTACAGGCTTTTCAGAATCTCCGCATCCTTTTCATACAGCATGTTATGGACACAGCCATGATAAATATTACAGGCGCCTGCTTTTATGGCCCGCTCTACCACGTCCTTGTTCAGCAGCGGGAGAAGTTCATCCAGACTGCCTTGGAGCGGCTGTGTATCATAATAAAACTGGAACAGATCTGACGGCTCCCAGCTTAACAGTTCATCCTTTCCGGAAAGAAAACCGCAGATCAGCTCCCTGTCCGGAAGCATATCCAGCATTTCATTGTAAGCTTCAATATCTTCGGGAGAAAGTGTATCCAGTATTACCACAAGGTCAATATCACTGTCTTCCCGGGCTTCTCCCCTGCCGCGGCTTCCCTGAAGCCCGGCAAACCATACCCGGCTGCCGAATCTGTGCTCCAGCACTTTCAAAAAATTATCTGTCCATGTATGAATTCCGGTCATGCCTGCCTCCTTATAATTATGATGGAATCCTGGTTTTCCCCAGTATTTTTATGCTGCTGTCTGTTTTTACTAAATCATAACACAGAACGCATTTCCGAACAAGTGTTTGTTCTGCGGCTGATACAGTTTCTGTTTAAGGTCATATTCTGAAGTGCAGGCCATACCAAAAAAGCTTCCGGAATATATTATCCATGCAGGAGTAAAGCATTTCTGCTTTACAAAATATATTCCGGAAACTTCTGTATACTGATCTGTTCTGTCTTATGCTTAATATATTTCAGAAGACTTATTCTGCTACATCACGGATGCTGAAGCTGAACCTGCCCATTTTATCTTTGCCCAGGCATACCGCTTTTACAACATCACCAATGGACAGCACATCTTCTACTTTGTTTATTCTCTGCTTGGAAATCTTGGAAATGTGTACCAGTCCTTCCTTGCCCGGGGCAAACTCAAGGAATGCGCCGAAATCTTTTATGCTGACTACCTTGCCTTCAAACACCTGTCCGGCCTCAAATTCCGTAACAATTGTATGAATCAGTTTTGCCGCTTTGTCCATGCCTGCTTTATCTGTGCCGCAGATCGATACAAAGCCGTCATCCTCAATGTCAATCTTGACGCCGGTCTGTTCGATAATTGCATTGATTGTCTTGCCGCGCTGTCCGACAACCTCGCCGATCTGCTGGGGATCAATCTGCATCTGAATGATCTTCGGAGCGTAAGGTCCGACTTCCGGCCTGGGCTCTGCAATGGCCTTGCTCATTACCTCATCCATGATATAGGTTCTTGCCTTCTTTGTCGCAGCGATGGCCTCTTCGATAATCGGTCTCGTCAGGCCGTGGATCTTGATATCCATCTGGATGGCTGTGATTCCCTTGTGTGTGCCGGCCACCTTGAAGTCCATATCTCCGAAGAAATCTTCCAGTCCCTGAATATCTGTCAGGACAAGATAATCATCATCTGTATCTCCTGTTACGAGGCCTGCGGAAATGCCCGCTACTGCAGACTTGATCGGCACACCTGCAGCCATCAGCGACATACTGGATGCACATACACTGGCCTGGGATGTGGAACCGTTGGACTCAAAAGTCTCAGATACCGTACGGATCGCATAAGGGAACTCTTTCTCATCCGGAAGTACCGGAAGAAGAGCTCTCTCCGCCAGAGCGCCATGTCCGATTTCACGGCGTCCCGGTCCTCTGGAAGGTCTTGTCTCACCCACAGAGTAAGACGGGAAATTGTAGTGGTGCATATATCGCTTGGACGTCTCTGATTCATCCAGGCCGTCCAGTCGCTGAGCTTCGGAAAGAGGAGCCAAAGTTGTAACTGTACAGATCTGAGTCTGTCCTCTTGTAAACATGGCAGAACCGTGAACTCTCGGAATCAGATCCACTTCTGCGGAAAGAGGTCTGATCTGGTCAATCGCCCGTCCGTCAGGCCGTTTGTGATCTTTTAAAATCATCTTTCTTACTGTCTTCTTCTGATACTGATATACTGCCTCACCCAGAACATCCAGCCACTCTTCTCTGTCAGCAAATGCCTCTTCCAGCTTTTCTGTAATTACACGGATATTTTCTTCTCTTGTCTGCTTATCATCCGTAAATACCGCTTCTTCCATCTCTTCCGGAGGAACGATTTCTTTTATTGCGTCAAAAAGTTCCTGCGGTACAGCACAGCTCTCGTATTCATGTTTCGGTTTTCCGCACTCTGCTACAATTGTATCGATAAAAGCGATTACTTTCTGATTTACTTCATGAGCCGCGAAAATCGCATCGATCATCTGCGCCTCCGGAACCTCATTTGCCCCGGCCTCAATCATAATTACTTTTTCTCTGGTAGAAGCCACCGTCAGAGCCAGGTCTGACACTTCTCTCTGAGCGGATGTAGGATTAAATACAAACTCCCCGTCAACCAGGCCCACCTGTGTTGTGGAAATCGGGCCGTCAAACGGAATATCTGAAATACTTACCGCAATTGCAGCGCCCAGCATTGCCGTAAGTTCAGGACTGCAGTCCTGATCCACAGACATAACCAGATTTTCCAGCGTCACATCATTTCTGTAATCCTTCGGGAACAGCGGACGCATAGGCCGGTCGATTACACGGTCCGTGAGGATCGCATTTTCCGAAGCTTTTCCCTCTCTTTTGTTAAATCCGCCCGGAATTTTTCCAACTGCGTAAAGTCTCTCGTTGTACTCTACACTTAAAGGGAAGAAATCGATTCCCTCTCTCGGTTTTTCAGATGCCGTTGCCGTACAGAGTACGGTGGTGTCTCCATAATGCATCAGTACTGCGCCGTTTGCCTGTTTGGCCACTCTGTCAACATCAACTCTCAGAGTCCTGCCGGCCAGTTCCATTTCATATTTCTTGTACATGGTCTTCTCCTTTTTATCCTTTACATTTTCATATGGGCAGGAATCTCCGAAACTACTGAAAAACACATTAAAGAAACCGTAATATGCTTTTCAGTGGTCTCGGCTGTATTCATCTGCTCACAATCTCAATTATTATATCATATAGTATATAGATGCGCAATTATAATTTCAGAACAGATCGCTATATTCTCCTAGACAAAACCTGTGACTTACGGTATTATAAGTAAGCATTTCCGGCGGGAAATATCCCTTTACGGAAATACGCGAAAACAAAATTGGAAAGAGAGGATTTCTATTTTGCTTACAGACTTTATCAATGCACTGAGCAATCTGCTCTACAGCAATGTTCTGATTATTCTGCTGCTGGGGGCAGGCATCTACTTTTCCTTCAGAACACGTTTCGTACAGTTCCGCCTTTTTCCGGAATCCATCCGCGTAGTCGCGCAGCCCGGTTCCGATGAGAACGGACTGTCTTCCTTCCAGGCTTTGATGGTATCCACCGCCTCCCGGGTTGGGACAGGCAATATTGCAGGGATCTCCACTTCCATCTGTCTTGGCGGTCCGGGCGCCGTATTCTGGATGTGGCTTACCGCTCTGCTCGGAAGTGCATCCGCTTTTATTGAAAGTACTCTTGCGCAGATCTACAAGAGACGGGCAGAAGACGGAAGTTCCTACGGCGGACCGGCCTACTATATTCAGGCGGCACTGAAAAAGCACTGGATCGGCGTTCTGTTCGCCGTATTTCTGATCCTGACATACATGGGCGGATTCAATCTGGTGGCTTCCTTCAATATTGCAGACTCCTTCCGGGCCTACGGATTTTTTAATGAATCAACTACACCGCTGATCGTCGGCATCATCCTTGCCCTGGTTTTTGCCCTGTGTATTTTCGGAGGAAGCAGACAGATTTCCAGAATCACTGAGGTTCTCGTCCCCTTTATGGGTATCTTTTACCTTCTGGTGTCATTGTTTGTCATTGTAACGCATTACACGCTGATTCCGAAAATGTTTTCTGATATCTTTTCAAATGCATTTGATTTCCAGGCGATCTTCGGAGGTTTTGCCGGTTCCTGCATCATGCACGGTATTAAAAGAGGACTGTTTTCAAACGAAGCCGGTGTAGGTTCCGCTCCGAATGCCGCGGCAAGTGCTGCAGTTTCCCATCCGGTCAAACAGGGACTTGTTCAGATGCTGTCGGTATTTATCGACACCCTCCTGATCTGTTCTGCTACATCTTTTATGCTGCTGTGCTCCGGCGTGGCGCCCAGCGCTGAATTAAAAGGCATGCCCTGGGTTCAGGCCGCCGCTTCCAGTTCCCTGGGGCAGTTCGGCACAGTCTTTATATCTGTCGCGCTGTGTCTGTTTGCCTTTACCACGCTGATCGGCAACTTCTACTACGCAGAGATGGGACTGAAATATCTCTGTGGAAAAACTCCGGGCAAAAAACTGCTTAACACTTTCCGTATCATTGCGGCGCTGATTGTTCTGGCAGGTTCTGTTATGGAATTCGGGCTTGTATGGAACACAGCCGATGTCCTGATGGGCTTTATGGCCCTGATCAATCTTCCGGTTATTATCATTCTGAGCGGCCCGGCGCTGAAATGTATGCAGGATTATATGAGGCAAAAGAAAGAGGGGAAAGATCCTGTATTCCGCGCCTCGGATGTCGGCCTGAAAGACCAGACAGATTTCTGGAACTGAAAAAAGAGTGTCACAGACGGTAGAATTCCCGAATGTGACACTCTTTTTTCTGCATAAATAACATTCTGAAAATTATTTTCTGAGTCCAAGTCTCTCGATCAGAGAACGATATCTCTCAATATCAACCTTCTTCAGGTATGCAAGAAGTCCTCTTCTCTGTCCTACCATCTTCAGAAGTCCTCTTCTTGAATGATGATCCTTCGGATTTGCCTTGAAATGCTCTGTCAGTTCATTAATTCTTGCTGTCAGAATAGCGATCTGAACCTCCGGTGAACCTGTGTCGCCTTCGCTTCTTCCATACTCTTTGATAATTGCCTGTTTCTTTTCTTTTGCGATCATTTTTATTCCTCCTTAAAATACTCTTGTCAAACCGCCTGGTATTAAGTAATGGTTGGAGTAAATCCGATTACCGAACACCGGCTGATTTTTACACCTCGAACAGTATAGCACAGCTCTGTCATATTGTAAATCAGAAAATCAGATTTTTCCAAAATATTCTTCGCCAAACCGGATATCTCTCATAACCTGATTTTTCAGTTCCTCAACGGAATCAAATTTTGTCTCCGGACGCTCGAACGTACAGAACTGTACCCGGATTTCCTTGCCGTAAGTATCTCCCTCGTAACCGAACACAAAAACTTCCAGAAGGCGTTTGTGTTCATTTGTCACAGTCGGTTTGATTCCTGCGTTTCCAATTGCATCATACCATTTTCCGCCAATCTGCACCCTGCATGCATAAACACCGAACCGGGGCAGAATCTTATGTTCACGGGGTTCAATATTCATCGTCGGAAATCCAAGCGTACGGCCCAGCCGTCTCCCGTGTTCTACAACTCCTGACATTTCATAAGGATATCCCAGCAGCTCGCCGGCAAGTTCAACCTCTCCCCGGGAGAGTGCTTCCCGGATATAGCTGCTGCTGATCACTCTTCCCTGATATCGTTCTTTCTCGATCACATCCAGCGTGTAGCCCCGGCTTTCTGCGAAAGCCGCCAGCATGGCGGCATCCCCCTTTTTCCGGTATCCGAAACTGAAGTCCGTACCCACCACAATGTGAGAAGCATGAAAGTTATCGCACAGGATCTGATCAATGAAATCCTCCGCCTCCATCTCTCTGAGTTCTTTTGTAAAGCGGTACTCGACCAGATAGTCGATTTTCCCTTCCAGCCTTTTTCTTCTCTCATCTTTTGTCATAAGCGATTCTCTGCCCATGTCGAAGGCACAGAGTACACTGTCGCATTCGGGGCTTTTATATTCCATAATTCTGTTCACCAGTTTCTGATGGCCTCTGTGGAGACCGTCAAATTTCCCCAGTGTAACCGCTGTGCTTTTTTTCCACTGATGTGGTTCGATACCTGTAATTATCTGCATATCTGTCCTGCACCTTCTATCGCTGTGTTTTGTCACGTATCGTCTTTTCTGCACGGATTTCTTCCGGATCAAGGAACATTTTTTCCGGCAGAAACTTCCGCTTTTCTCCATCATATCTGTATATGGCAATAAAGCGCCCTGCATCATCATATACGCGGTACATCTCTCCGGAATTGCACTGCGGCCGGTTCTGCAGGCATGCCGGTGAGAACGCGCCTCCGTTGTACGCGGTCCGGGCACAGGATTCTTTCAGTGTGACCGCTTCCTGGTCAGGAAACATCTCATCTGCCGGAATCACAAGTTCCATCAGCCGTCCCTGATTTTTCCACTCTTCCACCTGTGCCAGTTTTACACTGTCCTCCAGAACAAATCTTCCTGATCTGGTACGCTTCAGGCTTTCCATACATCCTCCCGCGCCAAGGCTCTCTCCGATATCATGACAGAGAGTACGGATATATGTTCCTTTTGAACACTCCACTTCCATCCGGATGCGGGGCAGTTTCATCTCCAGAATCCGGATCTGAAAAATGTGTACTCTCCGGCTCTTCCGCTCCACTGTTTTTCCCTCACGGGCCAGCTCATAAAGTTTCTTCCCGTTTACCTTCAGAGCGGAATACATTGGCGGGATCTGATCATACTCTCCCACGAACCTGTATATATGTTCTGCAGCTTCCCCGTCAGAAATACCGGAAGTGTCACATTCTTTCAGAACTGTTCCCGAAATATCCTGGGTATCCGTTGTCTTTCCCAGAAGCAGCACCGCCTCATAAGTCTTATTCCGGTCTGTCAGCATATCACAGAGTTTTGTGGCTCTGCCCAGACATACAGGAAGCACCCCTTCCGCATCCGGATCCAGGGTGCCTGTATGCCCGATTTTTTTCTGTCCCACAATCCTTCTCAGGCAGGCTACCACATCGTGGGACGTATATCCTTTTTCTTTATAAATATTCAGAACTCCGCTGATCATACTTCTTCCGCAGCTCCTTTGTCAAGCTGAACCGCAATCTGTTCTGTAATATTATTGATCACATCATGACTTGACCCCTGCATGGTCACGCCGGCCGCACGTACGTGTCCGCCGCCGCCGAAATACTGAGCAATTCTGCTGACATCAACTTTTCCCTTTGAGCGAAGGCTTACTTTAAACTTCTGGGCTTCCGTCTCGTGAAGAAACATTGCCACTTCCACACCCTTCGTCAGTCTCAGCTGAGATACAATTCCTTCCAGATCTGAAGGTTTTGCCTGAAAGAATTCCATGGATTTTTTGCGGATAACGGACACAATGCACCTTTTATCCAGAATCAGCATGCTTTCCAGAAGCGCCCGCCCGAGAATCTGATTCTGAACATAGGTCTTTTCATAATAGGTCTTATCGATAATCTCATTTCCGTCAATGCCTTTGCGCATCAGCTCCGCTGCTATCTCCATAGTCTCCGGAGAAGTACAGGAATACTGAAACACACCGGTATCATGTGCAATTCCCATATACAGAGCTTCTGCCACCCGTTTACTGATCTTACTGCTGTCCAGAAGTGTAAAAACAAGTTCAGACGTAGAACTTGCGTCCGGCAGTATGTAGTTCAGATCGGCAAAGGCGCTGTTGCTGACATGATGATCAATGCACAGGGTTTCTCCCGCGCTTTCAAACAGCGGGGAAGAGAAGCCCAGACGTTCCGGATCTCCGCAGTCAAGGCAGATAAAAAGATCGTATTTCTTTTCTTCCGGAATCTGGCTCTTCACATCATCCGTACACGCAATTATGCGGTACGCTTCCGGAACTTCCTCCAGGTAAACGTCTGTCTCCAGTTCCGGATACTGCTCTTTCAGATACATATAAAGTCCAAGGCATGACCCCACGCAGTCGCCGTCCGGGCGGATATGTCCGCCCAGGGCAACACTGCTTTTTCCTTTCAGAATATCGTCCAAAACAATTTTCATATTATTCATCAGCTCCATCTTTTAAATCTCTTGTCACTTCGTCTATCTTTCTGCTGATATTCACTCCGTATTCAATGGACTGATCCATAATAAAAGTAATTTCCGGAGTGTTCCTCATATTTACTGTACGGGCCAGTTCCCGGCGGATATATCCTTCCGCGCTCTGAAGACCCTTAATCGTATCCTGCTGTGCTTTCTCATCCCCCAGCACACTGATGTAAGCCTTACAGGTTTTCAGATCCGGAGCCACTTCTACAGCAACTACGGAAGTCATGGGGGCCACTCTGGGATCTTTGATTCCGTTCTGAAGGATAATGCTGAGTTCTCTCTGAACCTCCGCATTTACTCTTGTATTTTTTATACTGTTTTTTCTCATAGACGCTCCTTCCCGTCAGAAAGACTTATTTTCTCTCTGTCTCAACCATCTTATAGGCCTCGACCTGGTCGCCTTCTTTAATATCATTATAGTTTTCAAACACAAAACCGCACTCATAGCCGGCTCTTACTTCTTTTACATCATCTTTAAATCTTCTCAGAGATGCCAGAGGTCCGTCAAATACAACAATTCCGTCACGGATCAGGCGGACAGAACAGTTTCTCTCAAAGATACCATCCTGCACATATGCGCCGGCAATTGTTCCGACGCCGGAAGCCTTGAATGTCTGACGCACTTCCGCGTGACCAAGGATTTTCTCTTCAAATACCGGATCCAGCAGACCTTTCATGGCGGCCTCCACGTCTTCAATCGCATTATAAATTACACGGTACAGTCGCATATCCACACCTTCTCTGTCCGCAATATCCTTCGCCGTAGCATCCGGACGGACATTGAAACCGATAATAATCGCGTTGGAAGCAGAAGCGAGGATCACATCAGATTCATTGATTGCCCCTACACCGCCGTGAATAATTTTAATGACTACTTCATCGTTTGACAGTTTGAGAAGACTCTGCTTCAGCGCTTCAACAGATCCCTGCACATCAGCCTTTACTACAATATTCAGCTCTTTCAGATTGCCCTCCTGAATCTGATTGAACAGATCGTCCAGGGACATCTTGCTCTTTGTCTCATCAAGAAGCTTCACTTTATTCTGAGCGATAAATGTCTCGGCAAAGTTTCTTGCCTCTTTTTCTGATTCACAGCCTACAAATACTTCACCGGCATTCGGCACATCATTCAGCCCCAGGATCTCAACCGGCTGCGAAGGGCCGGCTTCCTTTACTCTTCTTCCTCTGTCGTCCATCATGGCTCTTACACGGCCGTGGGCGCTTCCTGCCGCAATAGCGTCTCCCACATGAAGCGTTCCTTTCTGCACCAGAACGGTAGCCACAGATCCTTTGCCTTTATCCAGTTTCGCCTCAATAACAAGACCTCTGGCCGCACGGTTCGGATTTGCCTTCAGTTCCATTACTTCCGCAGTAAGAAGAATCATTTCAAGAAGTTCAGGAATTCCCTCCTTCGTATGTGCGGATACCGGAACAAAGACCGTACTTCCGCCCCAGTCTTCCGGAATCAGTTCATACTCCGTCAGCTCCTGTTTTACACGCTCAACATTTGCGCTGGGTTTATCTATTTTATTAATAGCTACAATAATCTCAATACCTGCAGCCTTTGCGTGATTGATAGCCTCTACGGTCTGAGGCATTACGCCGTCATCGGCTGCAACTACGAGGATTGCGATATCGGTAGAATTGGCGCCGCGCATACGCATTGCCGTGAACGCCTCATGTCCCGGAGTATCCAGAAACGTAATTTTCTCTCCGTTCACTTCAACCACATAAGCGCCGATATGCTGCGTAATTCCGCCGGCTTCCCGGTCAATCACATTTGTGTGGCGGATAGCATCCAGCAGAGAAGTTTTTCCGTGATCGACGTGGCCCATAACACATACGACCGGAGGACGTTTTACCATCAGGCTTTCGTCCTCTTCCTCCTCTTTCAGAAGTTCTTCAATTACGTCCACAACCTCTTCTTTTTCACAGAGCACATCAAACTCCATAGCGATCTCTTCCGCCGTATCATAGTCGATCTCCTGATTTACTGTTACAACTTTGCCCTGCATAAAAAGTTTTTTAACAATCACGGAAGGAACAATCTTCATCTTATCGGCAAGCTCTTTAATCGTGAGAACTTCAGGGATTACGATCTGTTTGATCTGCTCCTCCTTTTTCTCCGGCTGTTTCGGCTGCGGCTTCTTCACCTCTGCTACCTGTTTCTGTTTTCTGCCTTTCTTTGCCTTTCCTTCAAAGGATTCATCTCTGTATTCTTTTTTCTTATTGTCTCTTTCTTTGTTCTTTGCCTTATTTCTCTGGCTCTTCTGCTGTTCTACGATAGGTGCTGTAAGAGACTCTCTGTCATCTCTGCGGGAATCTCCGCGCCGGTCTGTCCGCGGTCCCTGTCCGCCCGGACGCTGATCTCTGCCGCCTCTTTCCGGACGCGTTCCTCTTCTGTCACCGGAAGGACGTCCTTCGCCAAAAGAGCGCTGTCCCTGACGTTCTCCTCTTTCCGGACGATTCTGTCTTCCGTCCGGATTCTGGCGGTTCTCACCGGCCGGACGGTTTCCCTGAGAAGCAGCACGCGGCGGGCGATGCTCACCGGACGGGCGGCGTTCCCCTGCAGAATTTCCGGGCGCCTGTGCCGGACGTACCGGACGGTTTTCTCCGGCAGGACGGCCTTCTCCCGCGGGACGTACCGGACGGTTCTCGGCCGAAGTCTGTGCCGGACGCGCCGGACGTTCAGCCCGCTCCGGACGTACCGGGCGTTCCGCTTTTTCCGGACGGGCGGCCTGCGCCGGACGTGCCGGGCGTTCGGGTCTCTCCGGGCGTGCCTGCCGGGCATCAGCAGACGGTCTGGCTCCTCCCTGAGCCGGGCGCTGGCTCCGCTGATTCTGGCGGTTTCCCTGAATTCTGCTGCTGTTTCTGGAGTTCTGAGGACGGATTACGTAAGCCAGGTTTTTCTTCTTGTGAGCTCCGTCCGCTTTTTCCGCTGCTCCGGCAGCAGAGTCTCCCTCTGCTTTTCCCTCTTTTCTTTCCGGCCTGCCGGCTCTCTCCCTGCGGATTTCACCTGCCACATCTTCCTCCAGTGTACTCATATGATTTTTAACATCAATATTTTTCTTCTGGAGAAGGTCTAAAAGTTCTTTGTTTTCCATCCCCAGTTCTTTTGCCAGTTCATGTACTCTCACTTTAGTCATAACAACTACCTCCTTAATGCAATATTCTCTCTGTTCCCAAGTTCTGTCTGAATTCCTTCTGCAAATCCTTCGTCCAATATCGCCAGAGATGCACGGAATTCTTTTCCCATTGCATGCCCCAAGGTATCTTTATCTCCGTAAAAACAAATTGGAACTCTGTAATATTTACACATATCCCGAAATTTCTTCTTTGTATTGTCTGATGCATCCCGGGCAACAATCACAAGAAACGCTTTTCCTGCTTTTGTCTCGCTTTCTGTCATAGTCTCGCCGCTTGCACATTTTCCTGCCTTCATGGCCAGGCCGATCAAGGACAGCACTTTATCCCTTTTCAACTTCGTCCATCTCCTTTTCCAGCCTGTCATATACTTCCGGCGGTATGCTCTGTTTAAAAGACCGCTCCAGCCCTTTATTTTTCACTGCCTTTCTGAAGCATTCCGCACTGTGGCAGAGATAGGCGCCCCTTCCGTTTTTCTTTCCGGTGGTATCGACACAAAACTCATTTTCCTCCGTCCTCAGTATGCGCATCAGCTCTTTTTTCGGCTTCATCTCGCCGCATCCCACACACTTGCGCATGGGAATCTTTTTCTTCACTGCCAAATAATTTCACCCCTTCAGGTCTTACTCGTTATCCTCTGTCTCAACAAATTCTATTTCTTCCGCATCCGGATCCTGTTCCTCATCCGTTTTCTCTGCATCCGGACTGTCGTCATTCTCATCCCATGCCTCATCATATACGCCGTCGTCTTCATATTCGTCATCATATTCTCCGGTATAGCCTTCCTCCTCGGTCAGCCCCATCTGTTCCATATAGTTCTCCGGAAGATCGCCGGCCTCGATTGCCTGTGTTTCACTCTTAATGTCTATTTTATACCCGGTCAGGCGGGCTGCCAGGCGGGCATTCTGTCCTTCTTTTCCAATTGCCAGAGAAAGCTGATAATCCGGCACGATTACGCTTGCCATCTTCTCCTCCGGATCTGCCATAACAGAAATCACTTTAGCCGGACTCAGAGCATTTTCTATAAGAAGAGCCGGGTTTTCATCCCAGTTGATAATATCGATCTTCTCTCCCCGGAGTTCGTTAACGACTGCATTCACTCTCTGTCCGTTCATACCGACGCAGGCTCCGACAGGATCCACATTCGGATCGTTGGACCATACGGCCATCTTTGTACGGGAACCGGCCTCCCGGGCAATGCTTTTGATCTCAACAGTGCCGTCTCTCACTTCGGCTACTTCCGCCTCGAACAGACGCTTTACAAGTTCCGGATGGGTACGGGAGACAAGAATCTTCGGCCCCTTTGGCGTGTTTTTGACTTCCACAACATACAGCTTGATTCTTTCCGTGGGCTGGAACACTTCCCCTTTTACCTGTTCATTCTCAGTAAGCATGGCGTCCGCCCTGCCCAGGTTAATGCTGATATTTTTGCCAACATATCTCTGAACAATACCGGTTACAATATCTTTTTCTTTTTCAAAATACTGGTCGAACACAACTTTACGTTCTTCCTCTCTGATTTTCTGCAGGATCAGATTCTTGGCATTCTGTGTCGCAATACGTCCGAATTCTTTAGACTGTACCGGCACCTGCGCGATATCTCCGATATGAAGGGAGGAGTCAATCTGCTCCGCATCCTCCAGACTGATCTCCAGAGCCGGATCCAGAACTTCTTCCACAACTTCCTTTTCCGCATACACAGCGTAGTCGCAT
>DXIU01000117.1 GCA_019112765.1 Candidatus Mediterraneibacter norwichensis
GCCAACACAAAATAACTCCTGTGTATGGGGTATGGGCATATTCTCGGGAATTCGCAACTTGTGAATATAACAACCCATCATTACGCCTGCGCCAATCTCAACAAGGCTAGCTGTAAGCTCCAAATCCATCATCAGACAATCAGAGAATGTCCCTGCGCCTAAGGATATCAGCGTCTCGGGAAAACGGACTTTCCCTACAACATGAATCCCCCTGAACGTGACGCTTGACACATCCATCTTGTAATCATTGTCATCAAAAAAACCAATTCTTTTCACACCATTGGGAATGACCAGATTTTTCATATACTGCTCATTTCCAAATCCATGTGGAGGTTGGTGCAGTTTATTTTTCTCATCTGACTGAAAAAATGTTATCATACCGCTCTCATCGCAGTAAAATCTGCCCGTATCATTTTTAAAACAACTATCTTTCACACTATCAGAATCCATCTTATTTCCCCCTTTTCCATAGTCTTTCCCTTTCCAATACTCGGAAAATCGCATTGCCGCTTCTCGTTGCTGCGTATCGCTCATATCCTACCTCCGCCCAATACGCCTTATAATATAATAAGGAATTCTTTCCATCAGCGTTGTTTTATTTTCCATAAAGTTCCTCGTAGGATACATATTCAGTGTCAAGATCTGTGGACGCTAGTTTTCTTTCCTCAGTAGTAGTAAAACCGTAGTAAGAATGGGGTGTGTTACTACTGCGAATAGTATATCAAATTTGCTCCCTAACAAAAACGCTATCTGCGATTCCTGACTTACCATGTACTCTAATATAATCTGCATTTTCTGAGCAAGTTTTACATCCATTCTAAATTCCATTCGATGACGGGCAACAAAGCTTCCGATATATTCTTCAAGATAAAATAATGTATGGTCATAAAGCGTTGCTTTGCATTCTGAATCCTTCTCAACCAACTTATATATCCATTCAATTCCCTTTTCTCTATATGGATCCATCAATCAGTTATCTAAACTGTCCGCATTCAGCAGGAAATCATAGACACTCATAACCAGCACCCCATCGTCGTTGTAATACAGTGCAGGGGTGTTTTTCGTAATGATAATCTTCTTGAAGAAATCGCCCGTCAACATCAGAGAGCGCTGCTCCTGTTCCATCTTTGCCTGGTCTGGAATCGCATAGGCCGATTGAATATAATAACGCTTAAATCCTTTGTTACAGACAAAATCAATTTCCAACTGCTTGCGGATTCCATGACCTTTTTCATTGGTTTTATTCAGAGTAATTACGCCCACATCCACATTGAAGCCCCGTATCTTCAGTTCATTGAAGATAATATTCTCCATAGCATGAGTTTCTTCCAATTGACGGAAATTGAGACGAGCATTGCGCAAACCCAAATCGGTAAAATAATATTTGACCGGTGTGTCAATATACTTCTTACCCTTAATATCATATCGGACAGCACTGTCAATCAGGAAGGAATCACAAAGATAGTCGATATACCTTTTGATGGTTGTGTTACTGATGGTTTTCTGCTTGACACTTTTAAAGGTAGCCGACAACTTTGTAGGATTTGTAAGCGAACCAATAGCAGATGAGAGAATATTCAGAAGTTCCTCCAATTCTGTCCGATTGCGTACATTATGTCTACCTACAATATCCGAAATATAGGTCTCCTCGAACAACGACTTCAAGAAACTAATCTTTTCCTCTGGACTTGAAATATTCATGATAGGCGGTAGTCCACCGTAAAGTATATACTCATTCCAGCCGTCCTGTTTCGTCCCTGAATAGACAGACATAAATTCAGCAAAACTGAGAGGATGCATATGAACTTCATCTCCTCGTCCCCGAAATTCGGTAATCACATCTTTAGACAAAAACCGGGCATTGCTTCCTGTCACATATACATCCACATTTTTCATACGGATTAAGCTGTTTAACACGGATTCAAACTCTCCCAAAAGCTGTACCTCGTCCAGCAGCACATAGTACATTCCATCATCTTTAATCTGCTCCTTGAGATAGGGATACAGAACCTCTGGATCACGAAAACGCTTGTTCTCAAATGAGTCAAACGCAATTTCTATAATGTGCTGTTCATCCACTCCTTCTGCAAGCAAATGATCCTTGAACAGATTAAACAACAAATATGACTTTCCGCAGCGGCGGATTCCAGTTATCACCTTGATAAGTCCATTGTGCTTTTTATTTATGAGCTTATTCAAATAGATGTCTCTCTTAATTTCCATATCATAGCTCTCTTTCTATTGAAAGTTTTTGCGAGTTATCGCAATTTTTTTCATTAACATCGTACCACATCCGGATTGATTTCACAACTCCTAATAAAAATATTTGCGAGTCATCGCAATTTCATGCATTAGAATCCGTCAAAGAAACATTCCAACCCAAAACTGCAAGACTTAAAGCCTGACAAATCTCTGCCGCTTGTTTCGCTGACATATACATAAGTTTTTCACCTCGTTCAGATAATAATATACCCCATTATCGAAATAGTAGCAACGCTATCGGAATAATATTTATCATGTATCGGAATAATACAAAAAGATCCGGCAGATACCATTGGCTCTCCCGGATCATTGTTTTTATATTATTTACTTTTCTTTCCTCGTTATCATGCTGCTGTCACAGAAACACATATCTTTTCAGCCGCCCAAATGCATCCTCAATTCTTGACAGGGGCAGCGCCAGATTCATCCGAATGTGGCAGGAGCCGCCGAACGCTCTTCCATCCTGCCAGCCTACTCCTTTCTTCCATCCCGCTTTCAGTACTTCATCTATCGTCCTGCCGGTTTTTGCGCAGTATTCTGTACAGTCAAGAAAAATCATATACGTTCCCTGAGGAGATGCCGCTTCAACGCCGGAAAAATTATTTCGAATAAAGTCCACAGCATACCGGGCATTTTCTTCCAGTACCGTGCGAAGCTCCTCCAGCCATTCGGCTCCCTGGGACTGATATGCTCCAATCAGAGCATGCATGGACAGCACGTTCATTTCATTATAATGTGTTGCGTTTGCATGGCTGCAGATGCGGTCCCGCAGATACCTGCTGTAAATAATATGAAAGCTTCCGATCAGCCCCGCGAGATTAAAGCCGTGTATGCCATTCTCATAGCCGATATGCTCTTTTGTCAGTCCGGTTACGCCAAAATGATTTTTCTGCCATTTGATAATAGAATTATAGTACTCTTCCGCAGGCCTGAAATAGCCGAAAGCAGGATGCTGAACCCGTTTTGCAATTGACTCCGTAATTGACGGGCAGGTAGGAAAATTCATATCTGCCACCCATATCGGAATAAAGTCAAAACCATCTTCCGGTTTTTCAGGTTCGCTCCCCCATATATGTTCCCCTACGCTGTCTATTGCGAGGGCGTCTTTGCCTCTGCGGTCCATAATGGAAGTAAAATCGTATTTCATACTCTGCCTCCGTCTGCAGTATTTTTCAGCTAACTTGTCCTCAAAGAGACTTCCTTACTTCACTTCTACCAGTTCGATCCGGAAATTCAGTTCCTTTCCTGCCATCTCATGGTTGGCGTCAAATGTAATCATTGTATCATCTTTGGCTGTCACTTTTACCGGGAAAGGCTGTCCGAACTGGTTTGTCAGGTAAACCTGCTGTCCTGCTTCCAGTTCTTCCGCGCCCGGGAGCTGCGCAATCTCAACAGTAAATACAGCGTTCGGATCCGGCATGCCATATGCCTCCTCCGGCATCAGATGAACATCCACAGTCTGTCCGACTTCCATGTCAGCTACCGCCGCGTCAAATCCGCGGATCATCTGTCCGGCTCCGCAGACGAACTCCAGAGGCTCGCCGCGGTCATAAGAAGAATCGAACTGGGTTCCGTCGTTGAATGTTCCCCTATAATGCGTGCGGCATGTTTTCCCCACATTGCGGCCTGTCAGTGACGGCCGGGATCCGCATCCTCCCCCGCAGCTTTCCCCGCATCCTCCTCCGCACGAATGACCGTCCTCGTGGTCGCCGCAGCCGTGTCCGTCTTCGTGATGGTGGTGATCGCAGTTGGCTCCGGTAGACACCAATTCACCTTTCAGATAAGCTTCTACTGCCTGGTCCGCATCGCCTTCCGCGCCGGCGCAGAGTCTGACCCCTGCTTCTTCCAGCGCTGCCTGCGCGCCGCCGCCTATTCCGCCGCAGATCAGCACGTCAACCGCCTGATCGGACAGAAGTCCTGCAAGGGCGCCGTGTCCCACACCGTTGGAACCGATTACTTCACTGGAGATTACCTGACCGTCTTCTACTTCATATACCTTGAAAAACTCTGTCCTTCCAAAATGCTGAAAAATGTTTCCATTCTCATAAGTTACTGCTACTTTCATTTTATTTTCCCTGCTTTCTGTTTATTATCTAACTAACATTACCTCTATATAACTGATAATGTCAATATATACTTTAAGAATTTCTCTTTTATTGACAAACGAAAATCCAACTGCTAATATTTTTCTGGGAAAAACAGAAATTAAGACGCACAATTCCCGGCGCCGGAAGGATCTGGCAAACATGAACCCTCTTAAAAAAATATACTGTTCCCGTTCTGATGGGTGCGCAGGAACTGGAGCAATTCTATTATAAGCTGATGGATACCCCGGAAGCGGCTTCCGGAAAACCGGAAGCATCATAAACTTCTGAACAGATACATGAATTGTTGAAGAGAGGAGAAAAACGAATATGACGGAACAGGAAATTAACAGTCTGGTTACCAGACAGAGAAAATATTTTCAGACCGGAGCCACTCTTCCGGTAAGCGTCAGGATTACTGCCCTTCGCGGGCTCTACACCGCTATTGTGAAATATGAAAATGAAATCCACGACGCTCTGAAAAAAGATCTGGGGAAAAGCGGATTTGAGAGTTATATGTGCGAAACCGGACTGGTGCTGGAAGAAATCAGTTACATGCTGAAACATATCAGACGGTTTGCCGGAGAAAAACGGGTGCGGACACCTCTTGCTCAGTTCCATTCCCGGAGTTTCAAAAAGCCGTCGCCCTATGGCGTAACGCTGATTATGAGCCCCTGGAATTACCCCTTTATGCTGACACTCTCTCCGCTGGTGGATGCGTTGGCCGCGGGAAATACCGCAGTAGTAAAACCAAGCGCCTATTCACCGAATACAAGCGAGATCTTACGGAAGATTCTGTCGCAGTGCTTCGATCCTCAGTATGTGGCTGTAGTAACCGGCGGGCGGGCAGAAAACACCTGCCTTCTGCGGGAACATTTTGATTATATTTTCTTCACCGGAAGTCAGACTGTAGGAAAAGAGGTTATGCGAAATGCCGCCGAGTATCTGACTCCCGTCACGCTGGAGCTGGGAGGGAAAAGTCCCTGCATCGTGGATCAGACCGCCGATATCCGGCTTGCGGCCAGACGCATTGTTTTTGGAAAATATCTGAACTGCGGCCAGACCTGTGTGGCTCCCGACTATATATACTGCCACCGTTCAGTCAAAGACTCGCTGGTAAAAGAAATACAGCGGCAGATTCAGCTCCAGTACGGCGAAGAACCGCTTCACAATCCGGATTACGGAAAAATCATAAATGAAAAGCATTTTGACCGGATTCTGGGACTGATCGAAGAAAAGAAAATTGTACACGGCGGAAATTCTGACAGGGATACTCTCCGTATTGAGCCTACTGTTCTGGATAACGTCACCTTTGCTGATCCGGTTATGCAGGAAGAAATTTTCGGCCCGCTCATGCCGGTCCTTGTATTTGACAATCTGGACGAAGCAATCACCAGAATCAATGCCATGCCGCATCCTCTGGCACTTTACTTCTTTACTTCTGATAAAGCAGCTGCAAAAGATGTCACCTCCCGCTGCGGTTTCGGCGGCGGATGTATTAATGATACAATCATCCACCTGGCCACCACGGAAATGGGCTTCGGCGGCTTTGGAGAAAGCGGCATGGGAGCTTATCATGGAAAGACCGGCTTTGATACCTTCTCACATTATAAGAGTATTGTAGATAAGAAAACATGGATCGACCTGCCGATGAGGTACCAGCCTTACAGGAAGACGCATGAGAAAATGGTACGGTTTTTCCTGAAATAGCAGGCTGAAATATCTCAAAAAAGAAATATCATCAATTTAAAAGCTGCCCTGTTTTTGCGCGGGCAGCTTTTAAATTAACTGATCCATATAATATATTTCAGCTGTTCAGCGCTGTTGTCCCGGATCAATCCCGAAATATCCGCATGCAATATTATCCAGCTGCCTGCGGATTTCGGCAAACTCCCGGTTCAGATCCAGGGTCTTCACACTGATTCTGTTCCCGCTCATCCGGTAGCTGTTATCAGGATACAGTTCCTCCTCTGTTTTCGCATACAGAAGCATGCCGGCCACCTCATGGGGAATATTTCCGAGCTCTGTGTCTTTATTTTTTACATATGTAAAAATCTGGTACAGATTTGCCGAGTGTATCGAATGGACATCAAAATTTTTCTGTAGTGTACGCTTATAGTACTTTGCGTCAATAATCAGTACTTTGTTCCCGTAAGTCAGAGTTATATCCGTCTTCATAACCGGGAGCAGCTCCGCATATCCGTCGTCCAGCTGCCAGTAAATCCTGGCAGGTTCCGCAGAAAATCCGGCAATGTGCCTTGCATATTCCCGAGCATAATATTCCAGAATAAATTTTTCATATAACCGGTTCATAGGCTGCTCATCAATATAGGAGGCCAGCCGGAAATCTCCGGCTTCTGTTGTCAGCAGAACCCCTTCCGCAAGCAGCTGGCATACAGCCAGCAGCATACGGTAGCTGCGGTTGTTTCTCTGAAAACGGATGTGATTCCATTTAACATTTACAAGAGAAATCGTATCAACACTGGCTAAGTACAGCATCTCACGCTTCAGTTCTTTTTTATACTTCTCTTCTACATCCGATTCCCTCAGGAGCAGGGAAACTGTTGATTTCAGAATCTGATTGAACAGATTGTTTTCTGAAAGCTCGTCATGTTCGCATGTCACATAAAGTTTCTGTTCCGCTCTTCTTCGAAGCGTGCCGGGTATATTGATCTTTCCTCTTACAACAGACAGGTCTTCTGTCCGCTCAATATATTCCCTGTAAAGTCCCCGCTTCAGCTGAAGTCCGATCCCTCTGGACAATATGGCCGCGAATAAATTATGAATGTTTTCAAAGTTTTCTTTCTGTATGTCTTCATAAGCAGACTCCCGCAGAGCTGAAAAGGCATAGGAAAGCATGTAATAAATATTTTTTATCAGAATGCCTTTATCTTTTGTCATTGAAATACTCCATGCAATATGTTCTCCCACTGCTGCAGTGTGGTCTCATCATCAATCCAGTATTCTTCCAGTGTCGGAATAATATCGTAATCTATGACAGACTGCATCCATTCGTCCGTACAGTTTTCCGGGTTTTCACAGCCGCCAAAATAGCTGTGTCCAATACAGAATCCCCTGCCCAGAGCGCTGTCTCTCCGGATTGTCTGATTCAGTTCTTTGATCCTTGAAATAAGCTCATCAAACGTCTCATTATGTAAAGAATTCTGATAATCTGTAAATCCCTTCGTCTCAAAAGCAGGTTCCATTTCAAAGAAACTGAACCGTCTGCGCAGCGCGTAGTCGATCATTGCCAGACTCCGGTCTGCGGTGTTCATCATACCGATTATATAAAGATTTTCCGGCACGGAAAAGGACATGCCGTTATAGGCCAGTGTTGCTTTTCTGCCCCGATAGTCTTTTTCTATCAGCATTAAAAGTTCTCCGAATATTTTACTGATATTCCCGCGGTTGATTTCATCAATAATAAAGAAGAAATCCTGATCCGGCTGATTGGCAGCTTTCTGACAGAAACGATAAAACACGCCGTACTTTAATTCAAATCCATTCTCAGACGGCCGGTATCCCATAACAAAATCTTCATAGGAATAATTCTGATGGAACTGAACAAATTCGATTCTGCTTTCATCCCATGCTCCCATAACAGAGCACGCCAGCCTTTTCGCCGCAAAAGTTTTGCCGACTCCGGGCGGTCCCTGCAGGATAATATTTTTCTTATTGAGCAGCACACCCCTTAATTTATCATACTTCTCTTCTGTCATATAAACTTCTGCCAGAAAATCCTCTTTTCCATATGCTGCCGGAAGCTTATCTGTATGGGGAAGGGGATTTACTTCCCGTATCATATCCAGAATAAACTCATATTCTCCCTTTGTAAGTCTGAACAGACTTCCCTGCGGATTAGCAAAATATTCCATTTTGCTGAGTTCAGGACACTCTTTCAGTGTCTGGTAATCGACAGGAGACGCAAGCCCTTCTGCCTTCTCGAAATAGATTTTCTCCCCATCCTGTCCGGCACTGATCCGGGCAAGAGCCACGACCTGCTTGACAGGATAAGATTCATAGCAGACTGCCATGTCTCCGGGCTTTGCCTCTAAAAAGTTCTGGAATATCCGGCGTCTGTTCCCGTTTTCATTATACAGAGTATAAGCCTGAACTTCTCCTACCCTGATATCAGAGAAACTCCAGATCCCGGGGTTGGCATTAATCCACCAGTAATCGCGGCCGTCATCCTCTTCCCCGGTCTCTTCATATAAGCTGATCTGTGACAGATCTGTCCGGTCAAGCGCTTTCGAGAGTTCGTCTCTCAGTTTCCATATGTACGTCTCTTCTTCATCCTGTCCTGTCTTTTTTCCCAGATACAGAATCGGCCACCATCTGTTATTCTCTTCTTCCGCAGATGCCGCGGAACATCCTGTTCTGTCCGCAATCCGCCTTGCAAGAGCCAGAGAACCACTGTAATAAAAATTTGCCGTTTCGCCATATTTGACAGCCAGCTGCACGCAGGTGGCCTGCCCTCCATAATCTTTCAGCCGTTTCATGATCTCAAGGCCGGACGGCGTAAAGACATTTTTATCCTTCAGCAGCGCCGTCCATTCTTCTGTTGACAGACCGGGATTATACTCTGCCGGAAACCAGCCGCTGTTCCCGGAGCCGTTCATATCTTTGTGATAGCATCTGCTGATGTAATATCCAAGGTCAGTGGTAAGGGTTTTCAGTTCCGGATCCGGATAACAGGTTACTGCGAGCTGTTCCTTTAACATTTCTCTCATCTCTGTATCTTTTTTCAGTTCCACGCAGATTTCATCATACAGTTTATAAAAATTCCGGATATTCTCCGCATAATGTCCTTTCCGGAACTGATATCCGCTTTTCAGTTTCCTGGAAACCGTCTGCACTTCACTGTATTTATATATGTAATACTTGTCCGGATATCTCAGCCAGAGATAGGTTGTAACAGCATTTTCCTGCTGATAATGCTGCGCCGCGCCGTTCCCGTATTTGTCCAGAAGAAGGACGGATCCGGACTTAAAAGCAGAAATTCTGTCATATACGTCTTTTGACTCGTCAAACAGATTCAGAAACATCGCCCTGACTTCTTCCGGAGATTCATTCGCGAATCCAATGATCATATTCGCCGGGAAATACTGCGAAGATGCGAGGAGATTTCCTGTTTTTGACAAAGCTCTTGTCAGCATTTCCGGGAAATCAGGCGCGTTAATGTCCCAGTTGTCCTGAAAGCATTTAACTGCTTCCCACTTATATTTCTCTTCACTCCAGTGAAACGCTCTGAAATCTTTCTTATACTCTGAAAGCACATCATTTAAACATTTTCTGTCAATCATAGTTCTGCTTCTCCTTCCTATATCCAAAGTATATAGCGACAATCATGAATACTCAAGATTTATTCGTATTTCAGGCTATAAATTCAAAATATAGCCTTATTAACGTATAATTTCCCATTTTAAACAGCTGTTCATACTCCGTTATACGTTCCGGAACCACCGTAACCGGGATCTGTCCATGTAAATAAAGAACAGCTCCTGACAGTGTCCTGAAGCATAAATAATAGCTTCCATACACCGTCAGGAGCTGTTTTTATTTATTTCTTTTCTTTTTGGCAAGCAGCGCCGCCGCTATAAATGATGCCGCCGGTACGGTAAGAACAATGCCGAACGTACCGCAGATTCCCTGAGCAATTTCGATCGTCAGGTAATTCGAATTAAAAAGCTGAGCGTGCTGTACCTGATAAGACAAAAATACGAGCAGTGTGATAAACGCACTTCCGGTAAAAGCAAGAATCAGTGTATTTGTCATAGTACCGATCATATCTTTACCCATTTCAATGCCGGACCGGAATAATTCTTTCGCTGTAAGCTGCTGATTATGTGTGTATACTTCATACAGCGCCGATACAATCGACATGCCTGTATCCATAATCGCGCCGAGCGAAGAAATCAGCACTCCTGCAAAAAGAACATCTCTGATCTGCAGCCCGGTCTCCTGATTAATCAGCACCAGGCTTTCTGCTTCTGAAGTACTGAATCCGTCTATGTGAACCAGACATGATATTACAAGGAAGAAAATCAGAGAGCATATGACTCCCAGCAGCGTAGACAGGATCGCGGCCCATGTCTTTTCGCTGTTCCCGTTCAGCAGCAGAAGGGTTACTGCAGTAGACAGTATTCCGCAGATAATACTCATCAGAATCGGAGAGTATCCGGAAAATACTGCCGGAAGAACCATGTATACAATGAGAAACAGAGAATAAACAAGCCCTGCTATGGACTTCACTCCTTTCCCGCCGCCGATACAGATAACAGCAACCGCTAAAACAACAAAGCAGCTTATCAGCGGAAGTGTACGGTCATAATTATAAACCGTGTAATATGGCTCTACATCACCCTCAGGTCTGTCAGCGTTGATAATAAGCTTTGTTCCGTTTTCCGCGTACACATTATGTGTCTGCGTCAGATAGTTTGTAATTTCTAATGTTTTTCCCTTTTCTTCTCCATCCAGCATCCTGACCTGCAGTTCCTGTGTTCCCAGAGTAATCTTAAGATTCTCGTCATACTCCAGATCCTCAGACAAAACCTCCACTACTACTGCTTTTTCGTAGTGGAGGGTGTCTGAAGCATATCTGGAGTAGGATTTAAAGCAGAAGTTCTGCAGAAATACAGTAACAAGAACCGTTAAGGCAATGATGAGAAGAACAATTCCGTTTTGCTTAATCCTGTTCCACACTTTAATTCCCTTACTTTATTTTTCAGATATTTTTTCTTTTCTTCAGAAGTACAGCTGCGATTGCGGCGCCTGCCGCTCCAAGCATAACAACTGTTGACGCAACCGTCGTTGTATCACCGGTTTTCGGTGTTGAAGCGGTTCCGGAATTATCTGCAGCGCCACTGTTTCCGCCATTATCCGGATCTGCTGTATTATTCTGGTTTCCGTTCAGATCCGGATTGTTATCCGGGTTCTGATTGTCATCCGGGTTCTGATTGTCATCCGGGTTCTGATTGTCATCCGGATTCTCCGGTTCCGCCTCTTCCGTCTTATTAATTGTAAATGTATCAAGTACATCCATAGTATCTGCGTAATATGTTGTCACAGTATAGGATGTATCTGTTATTTCTACGTCTGTTACTGTACGTCTGTATGACTGATCCATTACTGCTGAGAACGGAGCTTCCGGAGCCTGGATATCATAGTATTTGCTTCCGCTGGCTGAGTTGGCTGTCAGATAAAGCACGCCTTCCGGATTTGTAACTTCGCTCTGTACGCCATTGGATGTATCCGGAGTTGTACCGTTCATCATGTATGTTCTTGTATATACATGATCATGGCCCATCAGGACAACATCAATACCCAGCTCATCAAATACCGGAGGAAGTTCTTCTCTTCT
>DXIU01000118.1 GCA_019112765.1 Candidatus Mediterraneibacter norwichensis
ATTCTGATTTCGCACGGATTCACGGAGACAGCGGAAAAGTATCTTGAGCCGGTTTACTATTTCCTAAAAATGAATTTTCATGTTTTCTGTGTCGAGCACTGCGGTCACGGGCGCAGCTACCGGCTGACAGATGATCTTTCCCTTGTACATACGGACAGCTTTGGCAGGTATGTAAATGATCTTGTTTATACAGCAGAATTTGCGAAGAGAACATACCCGGATCTGCCGCTCTTCCTTTACGCGCATTCTATGGGCGGAGGGATCGGGGCTGCGGCAGCATCTATATATCCCGGACTGTTCAAAAAAGCAGTCCTGAGTTCTCCTATGATCCGGCCGCTGACCGGAAATATCCCATGGACTGCCGCACAGATAACCGCCGGCGTATTCTGCATGGCAGGAAAAGAGCGGGATTATGTTATGGGGCAGAAGCCTTATGACGGACAGGAGCAGTTTGAAGACAGCGCGGCCACGTCACGGGCAAGATTCGAATACTACCGGAAAAAACGTGACGCAGATCCGCTGTTTCAGATGAATGCAGCCTCCTACGGATGGCTTATGTCTGCCGGACAATTAAATCATTTTCTGATGCGAAAGAGCTGCCGGATGATCCGGACTCCTCTTCTGATATTTCTGGCAGAAAAGGAAACATTTGTATCCAACAAAGAGACAGAAACGTTTGCGAAAAAATGTAGTCAAAACACGGCGGTTTCCCTCGTAAAGATTCTCGGGGCAAAACATGAAATCTATCAGTCAGGAAATCGGGAACTGGAAGAATACTGGAGCCGGATCTGCAGGTTTCTTTCCTGATCCTGCCCCCTTCCCAAAATGGTTCTGACTTATGAAAAGACAGGCTGCCGCACGAAGAAGTTTTCGTCCCCGTGCGGCAGCAGGATTATGCGGAGTGTGTATGTATTATCTGCTGGACCACATATTTTTGAAACAGGATGAGAAGCTTCGGGTGAATTTTTTCATCGGCTATCTTATTGCCATGGCCGGGCTGCTGCTTTCCGAGGCCAAAATATCGAATAAATGAGTTGAAAAGTTATTCATTTTCTGTGGCGAGGTTAAAGAGCGTAAATCAGATTGTACAAAGTATTTAATTGAGTTATAAATGAAAATGAGCTCCCGTTCATTCTTTATTTTAATATCGATTATGAGATGTACAAAGAGCCATTGGATGAAAATACAGCGTATTTTCATGCAAGCTGGCACAGAGAAAATCCTTGCGACGGTTGGGGACCGGATCTTCAGGTAAACTGCCCTGAAGTCAACAATGTGGTCAATCTGAAAGGAGACGGAAACTACGTTATCCTGGATGTGGAAGGAACCGGACACTATGTAGGATGTAATTTAACGGTAAAACACTATCAGGGAAGCTGGTGGGGTGAAGGAAACGACATGTTCTTTATTGACGGCGAGGAATACCCAAGCCTGAACGGAACAGGTACGGAAGACTACTTCAATCATGCATGGGGGATGCAGAGAAATGCGTTCCCATTCTATGGAACGATAGTACATGAAGGAGATACAGATGGTTTCCATGTAGCATATCGTTTCCATATTACAGATCCGGTTCGGTTTGAAAAACATCTGAAAGTAACGATAGAGCATGGACATGCCAACCATCTGTCTGATGACTGGAGTTCTACGGCATACTGGTATCAGACACTGCCGACATCCAAACCGCTTACAATCCTTCCGGTAGAGGAGCGGCTTCCGAACGTACCTGTTCTGCCTGAGAGAAAGCAGAAGATGCCGGAGCTTGCAGATGATATGAAAGCAGCAAGAGAATCTTATAAAAAACGTTGGGAAGAGTATTATCCGGAAAGAGAAGAGCAGTTCAGGATCAAGGAAGATAAAGCGCGCCGAGAGTCCAGACTGAATACGGAATTTGCGAAGAAACTCAGAAAAGAGTACGATGAAGAAAATTAAATGTTCAGGAGTTTGAAAAATGTCAAGAGAGTTAATGCAGAAAAATATAGACAAGGCACAGGCATATATCGACCAGAATAAAGCTGCTGTCAGTCAGGGGAAGATGCGTCAAAATTACCATTTTATGCCACAGACAGGCTGGCTTAATGACCCCAACGGACTGATCTATTACAAAGGAAAATACCATATTTTCTACCAGTTTAATCCGTACTATGGACATTGGGATTACATGCACTGGGGACATGCTGTCAGTGAAGATCTTGTACACTGGGAATATCTGCCGCTGGCGCTTGCACCAAGCGAGTTCTATGATGATCATTACAGAGGCGGATGTTTCTCCGGAAGCGCCATAGAACATGATGGAAAACTTTTCCTTATGTTTACAGGGTGTACAAATAACGGGAACGGTTTTGAACAGACACAGTGCATAGCCTACAGTGAGGATGGAATTCATTTTGAAAAATATGAAAATAATCCGGTCCTTACAGCTCCTGAGGGCGTACCGAGTTATCTGTTCAGAGATCCGAAAGTCTGGAAACATGGGGACAAATATTATATGATATGCGGAGCAAGCCGGAATAATTTTGCACAGGCGCTTCTGTATGTATCCGAAGATATGCTCCATTGGGAATTCTTCAGCGTTCTTGCCGAGAGCAGAGGCGAGTGGGGATACATGTGGGAATGCCCTGATTTCTTCCAACTGGGAGACAAATACGTACTGCTTGTATCTCCTATGGGAGCAGGTGAGCGGACCTGCGTATATATGGTCGGCGATTTCAGCTACGAGACAGGAAAATTTGTCTACGACGTCAGCGGTGAAGCGGACTGGGGATTCGATTTTTATGCACCACAGTCATTCGTTGATGGAAAAGGCAGAAGACTTGTCATCGGATGGGCAAACTGTTGGGATTGGATGCCATTCTGGAAAGACTGGGGCCCGACCTATCGGGAAGGCTGGTGCGGATTTTTCGCTGTGCCAAGAGAGGTAAAAATGAATTCAGACCATACACTGCGGTTTGAGCCGGTTGAAGAACTGCAGCTCCTGAGGGAACATGAGAGTGTGCAGGAAAACATAACAGTTTCCGAAAATACGGAAGGACTGCAGCTTCAGGATGGGTATTCCTGTGAGATAAAATTATCGGTTGATCTGAAAGAACAGTGTATGTATTTTGACAGAGACCGTTCTGACGGATGGAGCAGAGGCGTCAGCCGCAGTCCTCTCAGGATGAAGGATAAAGAAACTCTGGATGTCCATGTTTTCATGGATAAGAGTTCTATAGAAGTATTCGCGGAAAATTACAGTACGAATCACAGTTGTAATGTATTCGCCGATGAGCAGCAGAACCAGAACTTTTTAACCGTTTCCGGAGGAGTGTTAAAAATAAAATCACTTAAGATGTGGGATTTAATAAAAGTAATGGACTGCTAGATGATGCGTTTTGGATTTTTGAAAATATATTTCAGAAATCATAATGACAGATTCCATAAAATGCCGGAGCCAATATGCGAGAAACATTGGCTCCGGTATTTTATGTCTTTTTGCATTGATGAGCGCAAAAAATACAATAGTGGACAGTAAGGGAAATGACAAGTTCTGTTGCTAAGAACGGATGGGAAGCTTCAGCCAGAACGTTGCGCCTCCTCCTTCCGTATCCTTAAAGCCGATCTCCCCATCCAGCATTTTTGCTAATTCTTTTGCGATGCTTAATCCCAGACCGAAATGAGATTTGTCTGTGCGTGATTTATCTCCGCGGTAAAAGCGATCGAAGATAAATGGCTTATCTTCTTCAGGGATTCCTTTCCCGTGATCTGTGACAGAGAAGGTCAGATCTTTTTCACTTAATGTGGTCATAATCTGTATTGAACTGTCTTCCGGGGAATAGCAGACCGCATTATCCAGAAAAATGCTCAGAATCTGGAAGAGCCGCTCCCGGTCAGCAGCCAGGACCGGATACGCATCTTCACTCAGATTGAGATCCAATCTTATCTTTTTACTGATGCATACCGGTTCATAGGCTTCGTACAGCGTGATCAGCAGAGTGTCCACATTGATCTCGCTTTTTTGGATGGTCCACTTGTCTGCGTCCGATGAGGCAAGCAGCAGCATATCCCGCACAAGCCGGGACATCCGGCCGCATTCTGTGTCAATGACATCCAGACAGGTCTGTGCCTGTGGGTCATTGCT
>DXIU01000119.1 GCA_019112765.1 Candidatus Mediterraneibacter norwichensis
TACAGAAGGTCCGGACAGCAAAGGATTTAATATCTGTATCCAGAACGGAGACTGGACTGGAATTGAAGTGGCAGCTTCCGCGACAGTGAAAAAAGGCGAATGGACACTGATCGAGGGAAGATATACCATACCGGATGATGCGGATCTGTCTTCCAGCGGTATCTTTATTGAGACGGCATGGACAGGAAATCCGGATCCGAAAAATGATTTGTTTGATTTCTACGCGGACAATATTTCTGCGATCCTTCAGCCGATGGTACTGGATCCGGTAGAACCGGGTGAAAATGATTATAATGGTTCCAATCTGAAACTTGAGTGGCAGTGGAATCACAACCCGAACAACAATAACTGGTCTCTGACAGAAAGAGAAGGGTATCTTCGTCTTACGACAGGCGACGTTGTATCTGACTTTACCCAGGCCCGCAATACTTTGACACAGAGAACATATGGCCCCACATGTTCCGGAGATATTGCAATTGAAACAGCCAATATGAAGAACGGCGATATTGCAGGACTCGGCGCGCTGCAGGCAAACTACGGCTATGTTGGCGTAAAAATGGAGAACGGCAAAAAGTCGATTGTAATGGTAAATGCGGACGGCGGAGAGGCGAAAGAAGTAGAGAGTATCCCGATTGACCAGGACCGCGTATACTTAAGAGCTGACTTTAACTTCTATCAGCATGCGGATGATGCGGACTTCTACTATAGTCTGGACGGAACTAAGTGGAACAAGATCGGCAATACGCTGAACATGTCTTACACAATGCCGCATTTCATGGGCTACCGTTTCGCGATCTTTAACTACGCGACACAGTCCACAGGCGGATACGTGGATGTAGATTACTTCCACGTAAATGACAAAGCAGATGCGGATCAGCAAAGTCTGAATGTGAATATGGCTGATGTCAAAGATGTAAAAGGCATCATCAATACAGAAGTTGAAGTACCGCTTTACATGGACGCCCTTCCGGAAGGGACGGCGGATAATATGGAAGTATCTGTTAATATCCCGTCAATTCTGGATGTGACAGATGTTGTATTTAACGAAGAGAATGTCAGCGGAACATCTTCCTGGACATTCGCGAATCATCAGCTGAAGCTTGCCGTAACCGGAGACGATACAGGGTATGCCAATAACAGCGGCGACCGGCTGTTCGCAACCCTGAAGCTGAAGCTGAACAATTATGTTTCAGAAAACAAGACAGTTACTCTGAGAGTGGATTATGTAACGGCAGAAGGTACTGACGCAGCATTTAATGTAAGCAGCGCTGTAGCGAATATAGGCCTTTTAAAACCGGAAAATAATGCAGTAGCGAAGCTGCTGGGCAACTCCAACCCGCTGATTGATTATGATTACGGCGCAGACCCGTTTGCCCTTGTTTATGACGGACGTGTATATCTGTATATGACAGCGGATCAGTATGAGTATGATACAGAAGGTAATCTGATCGATAATACATATCAGCTTATTAACAAGCTGCATGTTATATCTTCTGACGATATGGTGAACTGGACAGATCACGGGTTTATTCAGGTTGCAGGTCCGAACGGTGTGGCAAAATGGGCGAATTATTCCTGGGCTCCGGCAGTTGCCTACAAGCAGATTGGCGGTGTGGACAAGTTCTTCCTTTACTTCTGCAACAGCGGCGGAGGAATCGGTGTTCTGGAAGGTGATTCACCTGTCGGACCGTGGAGAGACCCGAACGGAAAAGCCCTGATTGACGGAAGCACTCCGGGTGTACAGGGTGTACCGTGGATTTTTGACCCGGCGGTTATGGTAGACGACGACGGAACCGGTTATCTGGCGTTCGGCGGCGGCGTACCTGAAGGACAGGATCTGAATCCAAAGAGCGCAAGAATCGTGAAACTTGCCGATAACATGACAAGTCTTGCAGATGATGAAGACGGAATCCCGAAGATGATTGACGCTCCCTGTATGTTTGAGGACGGCGGCATTCATAAAGCAAACGGAAGGTATTACTATACCTATTGTTCTAACTTCTCCGGAGATCATTCTGCAATCGAGGGATATCCGGGATACGGAATTATCTGCTGCATGGTAAGTGACGATCCGATGGGACCGTACACATATGTGGGCGAGATCCTTCAGAACCCGTCCTATTACTTCAATGTAGGCGGAAATAACCACCATGCTCTCTTTGAGTTTAACGGAACAACCTATATTACCTATCATGCGCAGACGCTCGGCAAAGCTCTGGGAATCGAAAAAGGTTATCGTTCTACCCATATTAATGAGGTAGAATACTATGAAGACGGATCAATCAAACCGATCGACGCAGATATGGAAGGAGTTTCACAGCTGAAAGCATTCTCGCCGTACAGCGAGGCAGCCGGAACAACCATCGGCTGGAATTCCGGAATCGCTCCGAGAGATCTGGGCGGCAACGATATGGTGCTGTCATCCATTAACAACGGCGACTGGGTAGCAGTCGGCGGCGTGGACTTCGGCGACAACGGCGCTGAGACTTTTGAGGCAAAGGTTGCCGGACTGGCAGGCGGAACAATTGAGCTGCGTCTTGACAGCCCGGACGGTGAACTGATCGGCACTCTGGCTGTAGAGAGCGGAAACGGCGATGAATTTACTGCACTTTCCTGTTCCGTAGAAAATGCGACAGGAGAGCATACACTCTTCTTCGTATACAGCGGTGAAGGAAAGGATGAGCTGATGGAAGTTCAGTCCTGGCAGTTTACAGAGAAAGAACCGCAGCAGGATGTGGACAAGACAGAACTGAAAGCTGCAATCGACAGAGCCACTGCTATTAACGCCAGCGAATACACAACAGCAAGTCTGACGAAGATGTATGAAGCTCTTGAAACGGCAAAAGAAGTGTATGAAAACGACAAAGCAGATCAGACAGCAGTAAACGATGCAGCAAAAGCATTGAATGATGCTTGTGACGCACTGGTACGTGTATCGGATAAGAGCGTGCTGCAGAACCTGATCGCAAAAGTAAACGGCCTGAAAGAATCAGACTATACAGCAGAGACATGGAATGCGCTTCAGGAAGCTCTGAAAGCGGCGGTTGCAGTTGACGCTGAGCATGACGCGACTCAGGAAGATGTAGACAGCGCCGCAGAAGCCCTGAAAGCAGCGATTGATGCACTTGAGCCGGCTACAGGAGAAGATCCGGATAAGCCGGGAACAGATCCGGGAGAAGATCCGGACAAACCGGGAACAACTCCGGGAGAAGATCCGAATAAGCCGGGAACAGGATCCGGAGATTCCGGAAAACAGGACGGCGACAAAGCTGTGCAGACCGGTGATACGCTTAGCACAGGAAGAATTGCAGGAATAGTGATTGTTATGGTACTTGCAGCAGGTACAGGCGGAGCTGTTCTTTATAAAAGAGTTCGGAAAAACCGGAAGTGATTCTAATACAGAAAGGCGAAAGTATAGAAGGTCTGACTGATTAGAATAGATAAAACAATTTATAATACCCGTTGGAATTATGTCTGTGATACGGCATGATTTCAGCGGGTATTTTTTGAAAGCGGGCTGAATCGGCAAGTCTGTTTCAGTAGCACGGCGGATAAGAGCGTTCTCAATCAAATATTAAGAGAATATTAAATATACACAATTATTGTAATAATATTGTAATAATGTTATAATATTCCTATCTTACAGAAGGAGATACTCTATGATTGAAATAAATAATCTTACAAAACATTTCGACAGTATCTGTGCAGTCAATGATATCTCACTTAATATTCCTGACGGTATCATGTTCGGAATTCTGGGAACGAACGGAGCGGGAAAGACAACTCTGCTGCGTATTCTTGCCGGGATTCTTGAGGCTGATTCCGGAACCATCTGTATCGATGGTGAGAAACAGATTTATAAGCGGAGCTGTAAGGAGAATCTGTTTTTCCTGCCGGATACACCCTACTATTTCCCAAACGCCACACTGGAAGAAATGACGGAATTTTACGCCGGGCAGTATCCGGAGATGGATAGGCCGGGAGTGTCCGGGATGGCAGAATCTCTGGATCTGGATATGCACAGGCCTCTCAGGACTTTTTCAAAAGGAATGAAACGTCAGGCTTTTCTGATTCTGGCACTGTGTGCCGGAACAAAATACCTGCTTTGCGACGAAGTGTTTGACGGGCTGGATCCTATTGTCACGGAAGTAATGAAAAATCTGTTCCGCCGGGAGATGGAGGAGAGAAGATTTACCGTTGCCGTAGCTTCCCATAAACTGAATGATCTGGAAGATATCTGCGGCAGTATTGGAATCCTGCACAAGGGCGGGCTTGTAACTGCCCGGGACATGAAGGAGAGTGCAGGCGAAATTCATAAATATCAGTGTATCTTTCCGGAAGGTACAGATATCAGTCCGCTGAGTGCCCGGGAGGAAACGGTTAAATGTGTATGTGACGGACATTTTGTAACACTGGTGATAAAAGGAGAAAGCCAGATTACAGAGGCGATGATCCGGACCTGGAATCCTGTATTTTTTAAAGAAGCTCCCATGACACTGGAAGAAACATTTATTGCTGAGATGGAGGGAAAAGGCTATGACATCCGTAAAGTGCTTCAGTAACTGGTTTAAGGAGGCGGGCAGAGGACACCTGAGCGCGTTTCTGTCCTGGGGAATTCTCATTATATATGGCATAACCATGCTTACCCGGCTTAGTTTTGATACGGACTTTACCTATTTTGGAATCGGGAGTATGGAACTGGTCTGGATCTGCGCAGGGCTCGGGATTCTTCTGGCGTTTTTTGAATTCTTTTATCTGCTGCAGTCCAGGAAGCAGGATCTTTATTACAGTCTTCCGGTGAGTAAAAGTATGATCTTCTGGAGCAGATATGTCCATGGTCTGGTGCATTTTCTGGCTCCTCTTATTCTTGTCCTGGCGGTCTGCGGTATTTATGAAGGATCTCTGGATATACAGTTCCTGAAAGTTTCAGTAAGCTATACGGGGAAAAGTATTCTGACAGCGGCAGCAGTGTTCCTGATTTTTTATCATCTGGGTGTGGTCTGTCTTACCGTCTGCGGAAATATTATTTCGGCTGTCCTGAGCTGTGGAGTATTCCTGAGCTTTGGCGATCTTTTTCTGCAGAATGTATGCGACGTATTTGCAAGGAACTGTTTTCAGACATATTACCGGCTCCCGCTGCTGGAAAGGCTGGCGGAAATTCTCTCTCCGCTGAGTCTGGCAGGATATCTGACAGGATCTTGGCTTTATGAAAAAAATGAGGTCCTGGCTTTTGCCCCTAAGCCCGTCTATATCTGGGCGGCGCTGATCTGGATTCTGGCTGCGCTTCTGATCTTTTCTTCGGCCATAAAAAAACGGAAGACGGAACGGACCGGGAGAGACTTTATGTCTCCGAGGGGAGAATGCGCGGCAGAAGCCGTTCTTGGGATTTTTGCCGGAACCTGGTTCGCGGCGTTCATTCTTGATATAAGCGGCCTGACCGGGAAGAATACTCTGGGAGCAGGAGTTCTGGCTATTGTGTCCTGCGCGGCAGCAGTCCTGGCCGTGCATTGTCTGCTTGAGTGGAAATTTCAAAGCGGGGTGCGCCGTATCTTCCGGAGAAAACTTCAGCTGTCTGCAGAGACACTTGCGGGAGTGTGTATCTGCGGAGCGTTTCTGATCGGAGCGGGTTCCTTTGACAGATATTTTCCTGAAGAGGGCAAAGCGGAAGCTGTGGGTGTCAGTATAGACGGCCTGGGCATGGACCACAGCAGCTATCAGTACAAGATTCAGAGCGGCGATACTTACCAGACAGATCTTCAGCTGGCGGAGTACCGGCTGGAAGGGGAGGGCCGTACCGCGGCGCTGGCATGGCTGCAGAGTCTGTTCGGATCCGCAGCGCCGGATCCGGAAAATGTATATACCAATGTGACAGTGTGCTATTATATGAAGAACGGGAGTGAACATTACCGTACATACCCGCTGACACGTGCGGATTTCGAGGCATTTGCTTTTGTGTATGAGACAGAAGAATATAAAGAGACTGCCTATCCGGCTCCTCAGGAGGATGAAACAGGGCAGGCACGCTTTTCCTGGTATGACGGTATAAAAGAGACGGATATGAAATTTACGGCAGATGAAAAAGAGGCTCTGGCGGCAGCATATATATCCGACCGGTCTTCCATGAAGATGGCAGATCTGTCAGATGTGCTTCCTCTGGGTTTCCTTCAGATCGCGTCAGGCGAACAGAATCAGTCCTGGGAGATGCCGGTATATCCTTTCTTTGAACAGACCTGCAGACTTCTTGAAAAATATGGTGTGCAGACGGAAAAAGGAATACAGGATTATCCGGTAATCTCGGTCGAAATGTATGAGTCATATGCGGTCCCTGCAAATACAAGCGGCGGCGTAAGCTGGAAGTACTATGATACACCGGAAGATATCGCTCAGTGGCAGCCCCGTCTTGTTCCGGCGATATTTGATCTTCAGCCGCTGCTCTGCCCGCTGGATTATAAGGAGGTCAGGGCTGTCGTGGAAGATACAGAGACAAATTCCACAATGGAGATAGACTGTGTAATGAAGACGGTGGAATAAAAAGCCGGGCAAAATTTGTGCTCTGTGACAGAATTCTTCATTTTTCCTCCTGAGGACGTGCTATACTGTGGCAGATTACAGCAGGAAATGCGGTGCTTCTGCCGAAGGTCCGGCACACGGAACTGATTTTGTCCCGGTCCGGGGCGGAACGGTTCTGCTTTCCTGTACAGAAAGAGGAGGAAGAACCATGACAAAGAGAAAGAAAAAGCTGATTATCTGTCTTGTTGTATTTGCTGTACTTGCCGCGGCGGCAGCAGGAGGCGTCTATGCTTACATAAACCGGTATAATGCGGCAGATTATGTAAAAGCTGTGCTGGATGTTTCCTATAAGGGAGAAGCGGAAGCATATATGGAGATTACCGGAGTTTCCCAGGAGGAGGCGGAAAATATATTTGCGGACAATCTGGACGCCACAATGGAGGGATTTGAGACTACGGCTATGCCGGAGGAACTGAAACCCCGGTACCGGGAACTTTTTGCCGAACTTGCTGAAAGTGTAAGCTATACGGTGGAAGAACCGGAACGGCAGGAAGATGGAAGCTATACTGTCAATGTGATGGTGAAGCCGATTACATTGTTTTCCGACACCTATGATACATTTCAGCAGAAAGCCCAGGAGTATGCGGATCAGGTTACAGACAGCGTAATGCAGGGAAACGAGATGCCCACAGATGAAGAGATGCAGAGCAGGGTATATGAGATTTATTATGACGTCCTTCGGGAAGCGCTGGATAAAGGCTCCCTTTATGGCGAAGTGAAGGATGTTTCCGTGCACGTGGAAAAGACAGGCATGACTTCTTTTGAGGCGGATCAGGAGGATATGGATTTTCTGGATTCCCTTCTGATTGAAGACGCGCAGGCGGAGGAGTAGGAAAGGTGAATCAGAGAGTTCGGCAAAGAATGCAGAAAGAGCGGATAAAAGGCTGAGGAAAAGAGCGGGAAATAGAAACGGGAAACAGGAAAAACAGAGAGGAAAAGTACAGTGGATAATAGATCTTCAAAGGAAAATATGGATGTAACAGCCGCAGAACGGAAAAGAGAACTGCGGAAAAAACTGAAGAAGCGCAGAAGCAGCCTGACGGAGGAATATAAAAAAGACGCCGACAGACAGATCTTCCGGCGTGCCATTTCTCTGCCGGAGTATCGGGCTGCAGAAACGATCTTCTGCTATGCAGGTACTGAAGAAGAAATCAATACCCGGCCTGTGCTCGAACGCATTCTTTCTGACGGAAAACGGCTGGGGGTTCCCAGATGTATCGGAAAAGGAATTATGGAAGTACGCATGGTAACGCATTTGGAACAGCTGAAGCCGGGCATGTACGGTATACTGGAGCCGGAAGAGTCGTGCGCCCTGATCCGTCCGGAAGAGATTGATCTTGCATTTGTGCCCTGCCTGTCATGCAGCAGGGACGGCAGAAGACTTGGATACGGCGGGGGATATTATGACCGGTATCTGATACAGACCACATGCGGAAAAATTGCTCTGTGCCGGGAGAAAATGCTGGAGGAAGAAATCCCGGCTCAGGAGTGGGATCTCGGGATGGATAAAGTGGTTACGGAAAGGTGTACATACAATGTAAAGTGAAAATATGTATAAATATGGAGTTATATGATAAAATCGCAGAAAAGGAGTGATGCGAATGGCACAGGCTATGATTAACTTCCGGATGGATGAGGAACTGAAGAAAAATATGGAAGAAACATGCCGGGAATTAGGAATGAGCATGACAACTGCATTTACTATATTTGCGAAGAAAATGACCAGAGAAAAAAGAATTCCTTTTGAGGTATCTGTAGATCCCTTTTATTCGGAAACAAATATGAGATATTAAAAAAAATAATAACTGAGATTGAATCGGGAAAAGCAAATCTTGCGGAGCATGAGCTGATTGAAGATTAATACATGAAAATACTCTGGGATGATAGAGTGATCAGAAGAAAACAGGACGGATAAAAATGCAAACGCCACATAGGGAAGCAATTTGGAAACAATATTGAAATACAACTTATGGGCGTTGCAAAGGCGAAAAGACAGCGTAAAAGGTATATGTTTGTGCTCATTCCTGTCCCTCCCGATTAAATCCATTTGCTGTTGGCAGTAGACCAACGCTCGGTAAATGTTTTATTTTCCACTGCCGCCGTAAACGGCTGTTCAAGAAAATTCCTTATTGTTTTCAGTATGATGCTGAAATCATCAGTTTTAGTATCAATCTTACGAGTAAAAGCTTTCCACTTTTTCTGCATAGCAGAATCATCAACAAAGCTTATTACCTGCTCAAAGTGAAATCATCTAACTGTGTCGGGATTTTTCGTTTTCCCTGTTTGGGTACATTGTAGTTTTTGCAATGCCGCCGTTATTTTCAATTACCGTTTTTAAAATTTCTTTTTTACTTAAGTAGACACCAACTTTCCGCACGCAAGAAATAAATAATGTATGCAATTATTGGACTATACAGTTTTGAAAATGGCAATAACTATATGCAGATATAAAAAAGATGTAGAGATTATAGATGGCGCGGTATGCGAAGATCATATACATTTAAGCGTAGCGATTCCGCTTTATAAGCGGACCAGTAACAGTGCTTGCGATACCCGCCCTTTTGGGCGAGCATGTAACCGGCCCTTATGAGGGCTAACCCAAACTACCACTGGGTATTAAATAAAGAAAGACTGATACACTGGGGCTTCTATGATTTAGCCGCAGTCTATCAGTCACTGCATGTCAACTATTGAAAGTGCCGGGTACGTGAACCGAATGTCCGGTGTTGTGAGAGGACGGAAGTAAATTACTCTCTCTTACTTGATCATAAGATAAAAGTTAATTGCGCTTTTCGCAGGAACATTCTGTAAGTTCCTTTATATCTTTGATAATTGCGGCAACATGTTCCCTCTCTTTTTGTGGAAGTGCCTGCAGATCGTGGTACAATTCTATACTTTCTAAATCAGAATCCGGATTATCGTCAAAAAAATCTTTTGGAGAAATTTCCAGATATTCACAAATATAAAAGAAAACCGTCAGAGACGGAAGCATCTGCTGGTTTTCAATACGTTTAATATAGGATTCACTCTGTCCCAGTGCCAGACTCATTTCGCGGGCCGAAACCCCTTTTTCCAGTCTGAGCTGGGTCAGTCTTTTACAAAAGAAAGTCTCTAACATGTTAAGCCTCCTGTTTCTATATTGTAATATATACGTATTGGCAAAATACGCATTTTAAATATAGAAAAGTATTGACAATATATATTTTAAATACGTATAATCAGATAGAATATAAATTCAAAATATCAATTATGAAAGGAAGTTGGAGAAAGTATGAAAGTAAAGAGGAAACTGAAGGCGCTGATTGCCATGCTGATCTGTATGGTTACGGTGCTGGGGAGTACAATGGTATCTAATGCTGCTGACAACCCCTATCCTACAACACAGGATTGGGATGGCGATGGAAATTATGAGGTACCGTGTACACGTTTTGCCTGGCAGCAAGTTTATGATAATTTAGGAATTGCACTGCCGGCATGGGGAAATGCTGTAAATTGGTTGGATAATGCAAGAAATGCCGGATACAGTACTGGAAACGTTGCAAGAGCAAATTCGGTGGCTGTATGGTCTGGAGATGGGGCAGGGCATGTTGCATATGTTACTTCAGCGTCAGGCAATACATTTACAGTCAATGAAGGAGGAAGAACAGATTTGGATCATACTTCTTCGCATGGTGTAGCATATGGTTATACTTTAACAAATGCCGTTGGCGAGGCGAGACCTTATGATCCGGGGAAAATACTTATTGGATTCATATATTTTAGTGACGTACCAACAGTAGAAGTCTCCCTCACCTGGGGAAATGAGGACTGCCAGTGGGATACTACCAACGCATATATGTATGCAGAGGCAGATACAAATGTCAGCGGTTCCTTCACTGAGGCAGGTATTACCGTATGGAACGAAGCAGGCGGGGTTGTAGCGTCCAAATCAGAAAATCCTGGTATTACCGGAACCCACCTGAATGTCTGGTATAATATTACAAATGATACAGGCGTTGTTCTGGAACAGGGGACCAACTATACTTATCAGTTTTATACAGTATTTAATGGAACCCGTTACGAGGGAGCTGTGCACAGTTTCCGCACCAACGGCCCGTCAGTGAATTCCTGGACGCAGGAGCTCAGTATTTCTGACTGGACATACGGTCAGGAAGCAAGCGTGCCTTCAGCATCTGCAAAGTACGGGGATGTAGTATATACATACAGTACAGAAGAGAATGGCGAATACACTGCAGAAGTTCCTCAGTCAGCAGGAACATATTATGTAAAGGCCTCTGTGGCAGAAGCGCCGGATCAGTATACCGGTCTGGAAGCAATCAAAGAATTCCACATTTACAAAGCTGTGCCGTCTTACACAGTGCCTGAAAATATAACAGCAACCTACGGACAGACACTGGCTGATGTTACGCTTGACGGACGCTTCGTATGGATGGATAATACGCAGACTGTCGGGGATGTGGGAGAGAAATCCTTCCTGGCGACATATGTTCCGGAAGACAGTATTAACTACTCATTTGTAAATAATATTGAAATCCCTGTTATTGTGCAGCCGAAGGATCTGTCGGATATGGATCTGAGCGGAATAGATAAAGATACAGATCTGAATTCCTATGAGCTGAAAGATGGAGATACGGTTCTGATTAAAGATACAGATTACACAATTACAAGTGTAAAAGACGGAGACGCTGTGACAGTTACAGTAGAATTCATGGGAAATTATACAGGAACTGCTCAGACCACCTATTCTCTGAAAGATGACAGTCAGATTCAGACAGATAATAAGAACGATAATACTGACAGCAGCAAGAATACCGACAATAAAAACGCAGATGATACTAAAACAGAAAAAGACAGTGACGACACAAAAGTTCCGCAGACCGGTGATACCTCACCGATTGCGGTATGGGCAGTTATGATAGCATTGTCCGGACTGGCAGCAGGAATGGTCTTCAAAAAGAGAATAACTGACAGATAAAGCTGATAATAAAACAGAAGAAAGGCGCAGAGGGAAAACCCCCTGCGTCTTTTCTCTGTTGTCTGATTCTGTTTTCCTATGCGGTTCATTCTGAGCAGAAGCGGTTATGCTTTCCGGCTTTCCTTCGCCGGGAACACTACTTTTACTTTCAGCATCCCTTCTTCATACACGGCCCAGATCTTTCCGCCCATCTGTTCTGTCAGAGCCCGGGCGATAGACAGCCCCAGCCCGGTGGATCCGGCGGAGGCGGTTTCTACCGTATAGAAACGGTCGAAGAGCCGGCCGGTTTCGATTTCATCCAGTCCGGACGCATGGTTGGCGAACAGCAGCTCCCCGGATTCATTAAGTTCTATGATCAGATCGCCGTCACTGTACTTCAGTGCATTGCTGATCAGGTTTCCGAAGATCCGGGAGACGGCGTTCCGGTTCAGCATACGGCGGATTTTTGTATCCGGCATTTTAATGGCGGGAGTGATTCCGCGGGAGCGCAGGGCAGCGTAGAAGCCGGATACGCTGTCTTCAAGAATACGGTTTAAAACAACCGGTTCGTTTCCCGTTCCGTTTGATACAGTAGTAAATACAGAGTAGCGGAACAGCTCTTCCGACAGCTGTTTCAGAGTCTCTGTGCGGCCCCGGATGATTTTCAGATACCGGCCGGCATTTCCGGACATTTCTTCGTCTTCCAGAAGATCCAGATATCCGCAGATCGCTGTAAGGGGCGTGCGCAGATCGTGGGAAATATTTGTAACCGCATCTTTTAGTTCCCAGTCTCCCTGCTGGTAGCGCAGACGGTCACTCCGAAGCTGTTTTAGCTGTATATTTATTTCTTTGGCAAGATATTTCATATCCCGGTCACGGCTCCCTATGTCTATGAGCGTGTTGGTATCCGAGGCAACACGGTCGGCAAATTTCTTGCCGATTTCTCTCGCTGTTTTCTTGAGCAGACAGATTTTGATTCCCAGGAAAAGGAGAATCAGAACAAGTATGCCGATCAGAAGCCATAACCAGAATATCATAAATTACCTCCAGAGAAAGAGGGATGTTACGCCCTCCTGAATCTTTTATTTGATGTTTTCCTTTCGGAAAATAAATATGCCGGCCCCCGTAGTTACCAGAAGAATTCCGGCAGAGTAGACGGAGAGCAGACCGGGTTCATCTACTGACATCATGGAGAGCTGCATGACCTGCCCGGTGGGAAGAAAGTCATTGCAGAATTCCATCACATCCCGCACAGCGCCCCTTGGGTAGTCTGTGTTTGGCTCGGCGGGAACGGTGATTTCGTTTCCGGAGTCATCGATGTAGCTGTAACTCTCCCATACTTCCGGCTGATTTAAACCGGATGTGATTACCATGGAGACCAGAAGCAGGAAAAATACAGCCAGTATATTGATTACCGCGGTAACAGCCCGGCTCTGGCAGATCATTGCGGTCAGGGTAAGAAGACCTGTAAACGCAAAGCTCATCATAAAGCTGACCAGCACCATAACTGCAATATCCTGTACATTTATGGAAAAGGGGCCTAAGAGCGGTATGCCGATCAGAAGAGACGCGCACAGGAAGGACAGACACATCAGCAGACCAGCTGCAAGGCACACGATCAGGTTTGACAGATAGATAGCGCTCCGGGTATGTCCGATGACCAGTTTGTTCCGGATCGTGCCGTCATTGTATTCGGTGCCGATAAACAGGCTGATAAATGCTGCCAGCAGGATCCCGATTACAGTAACGTACACAAACAATCCGCTGTCCAGGGGAATGGATGTGTTATATTTCTCCTGGTTGTAAAATTCAGCGATCTTAATATACCCGCCGAAGAGAAACATAAAGATCATAAAGCCCCGGAAACATTTGCTTTTCTTCAGGCGTGAGAAACCCGCATTTAATAATCTACTCATTTTTCTTCCCTCCAATCAGATTGACATAATAGCTCTCCAGACTTTCCTCCCGCTCGGTCAGCGAGATTACGTCGCAGTTTTCTCTGTCGAGAGCAAGAACAAGACGGGTGATGTTGATCTTCCCGTAAATGTCTGCCATTGTATCGGAGAAAATTCTGTATTCCAGGCCGATTTCATCAAGAACCCGGGATAATGCGCTGATGTCTGACACCTGGACCCGGATGCATTTGCGGCACGCCGCATCCAGCTCTTTTGCGCTCATTTCTTTTACCATGTGACCTCTTTCAATAAATCCGTAGTGGGTGGCCAGCCTTCCCAGTTCGTCGAGGATGTGGCTGGATATAAGAAAAGTGATGCCGTTTTCCCGGTTCAGTTTCAGAATCAGTTCCCGGACTTCTATAATGCCCTGAGGATCCAGGCCGTTGATGGGTTCATCCAGCACAAGGAAATCCGGATTGCCTGCCAGCGCGATGGCGATGCCGAGACGCTGCCGCATTCCAAGAGAAAAATTCTTTGCCTTTTTCCGTCCTGTGTCAGCCAGACCTACCAGTTCCAGAAGCTCAGGAATATCGTCAAAGGAAGGAAGTCCGATAATCCGGTACTGTTCCTTTAAGTTATCTTCCGCGGTCATGTCCAGATAGATGGAGGGTGTTTCCACTACCGCGCCCATTCTCCTGCGGTGTTTTGCGATGCCGGGTTCGGTATTGCGCGCTCCGTACAGAGCATAACTGCCGGATGTGGGCTCCTGAAGTCCGCAGATAAGACGGATCAGTGTTGTTTTCCCTGCTCCGTTTTTTCCGATAAATCCGTAAATGGCTCCTTTGGGCACATGGATGGAAAAATCGTCCAGAGCCTGAAAGTGCCGATAGCGCTTGCAAAGCGCGTCTGCTGTCAGAATATAGTCCATAATTCAAGCCTCCTGTCAGTTGTTTCGTAAATTTGATTACGGAAAGTATTCTATCCGGCAGGGGTTAAGAAAGCGGTAAAGAAAAGGGTAAAGAAACAGTTAAGATTCGTTTTCCGCGGCAAGATCTTCATTCAGTTTAAAGCCGATTCCCCACACAGCTTCAATATAATCCTTTCCACTGACCTCTTTCAGTTTCCTGCGCAGGTTGCTTACGTGGACTTTCAGTGAACTTTCCACACAGTCCGGAGTGTCCTCGCTGATCCGGTCCAGCATGAGCGATTTGGTGATCACCTGGGACGGATTCCGGATAAGGAGCTTCAGTATGGCATACTCGGTTTTCGTAAGACGGACCTGCAGACCGGATACTGTAACTGTCCGGGAGGCCGTATCAAGCCGGATGTCGTCAAAAGTAAAGACCGGGGAATCCTCCACGGCAGCAGCGGCTTTCCTCAGCTGTACGGCAATGCGCGCCAGAAGTTCGCTGCGGTCAAAGGGTTTTGTAATATAGTCCGAAGCGCCGCCCAGCAGCAGTTCTACCTTGTCGCTTACAGCCGCCTTCGCACTCAGGACAATAACCGGAATATTCCGGATCAGGGGCAGCAGCTCCTCGCCGCTTAAACCCGGGAGCATCAGATCCAGCAGGATCAGGTCCGGTCTGTGGGAGGAAAGGTACAGAAGCGCCTCGGTTCCTGAATAGGCTCTTACAGTGCTGTAGTTTTCTTTGGCAAGCAGTTCTTCCAGCATATCGCCGATACAGACATCGTCGTCAACAATCATAATCTTTTTCAAGTAAGCCACCTCCGCCGTTGTAAATTAATGTTACTGAAATTTCAGAATAGATGAACAGATCTGTGCGTTTTCTTTCATGCCTATTTTAGTCGGTGCGGCAGATGAATGCAACCGGATTTCCGGAAAAGCGCCAAATGGAAATAAAATGGATATTTTTATGGAAAATATATTGAAAAATGGATTTCTCAGTGATATGATTTTATCAGAAAATTACTGCAGGAAAGATATGTTTCTGATTTTGCGGTAAGAACTGCAGCAGGAGCGGGAAGACAGGTACGGCTGCTTCTGATATGAGCGGACATAAGGAGGTGAGGATATGACTGTGCAGGAAATGCGGGAAAGAAAGAAGGAACTGGGGTTTACCTATTCTCAGATTGCGGAGTTGTCCGGAGTGCCTCTGGGTACCGTGCAGAAGGTGCTTGGCGGAATTACCACAACGCCCAGATATGAGACGCTGATGGCTCTGGAGCAGGTGCTGGGAGAGAGCGAAGGAATGTTTCTGAGGGAACCGAAGAGCGCTTATCTGACAAAAAGCCAGGGCGACTACACGCTGGATGATTATTATCTGATTCCGGATGATATGCGGGTGGAACTGATTGACGGAGTGATCTATGATATGACGGCCCCTACGTCAGCCCACCAGCTGATTGCTGGATTTGTTCATGGGAAATTTTTATCATATATTCTGGAGAAAAAGGGAGAATGTCTTCCTATGATCTCGCCTCTGGATGTCCAGCTGGACTGCGATAATAAGACTATGGTGCAGCCGGATGTGATTATCGTGTGCGACAGAGATAAGATCATCAACCGCTGTGTTTATGGGGCGCCCGACTTTGTTATTGAGGTGCTTTCAAAGTCAACGAAAAAGAAAGATTCTGTCATTAAGCTTCAGAAATATATGAATGCGGGAGTGAGAGAGTACTGGATGATTGATCCGGAACGGAAGACAGTTGTAGTGTATGATTTTGAAAATGAAGAATATCCGGTTATATATGGATTTGACGCAGAGATCCCTGTCAGGATATGGAACGGGGAATGCAGGATCAGTTTTCCGGAATTATACGAACACATCCGTTTCCTGTATGAACGGAAGAAATGAGCGGCTCAGGGACGCGGAAAGTACGGGTATCCTTCAGGACAGGCTCAGAAAAATGACGAATATTCCGGAGAACGCAGAATTTCCAACCTTGATAAAAATCCGAATATAGATAATATAATAACAGAGTTTTTCAAAAGAGGAAAATAATGAATAAGTTTAAAATCAATATTCCCCATTTTTACTATCTGGAATATGTTGAAAATGAGAAAAAAATGTATTTGGATATCGATTTTCGAGAATCCAGAATTTTAATAGGAAAATCTTTAATAAAGAAATGGGAATCACCATATGAACATATAGAAATTACAGAAGAAGATAGAAATAGAATATATTTTAACATCAAGAATTATTTACTTAAAAGATATCCACAAGAGGATATTTTAGAAATTTATTGAGTAGATAAACTGTGATTATTTTACCAGATGGAGTAAAAACAGATATGAGATGGAAAAGTGTAAAGTATATAAATCATGGTGATTTTATAAATTTTCAGATCGTTCATATTTGATCAAAAATTGAATGAATCTCAGCATACGCCGGAGACCACGGATGAGGGAAAAGCGTCTCCGGTCAGCCGGTATAGGCAGAATTTTATCAGGAAACGGGGAGAATGAGAAAATGAGAAATCAAAAAAGACGAAACGGGAAACTGAGGGAAAAACATTCCGGAAGAGGGATAATGCTGTCCCTTCTTTCTGCTTTGCTGCTTACAGCCTGCGGCGGAACGCAGCCGGACAGTTCGGAAACCCCGGCTCCGTCCGTGCAGGAGGAGTCCGTACAGGCGGAAAGTTATGATTCTGTCCAGGATGTACCGGAATACAGCGGTGAGCCTTACGTGGAGATCAATGATAACCAGCCGGAGTTTGAAGAGCAGGAACTGGTCACAGTTTCTTATGAAGAGTACAGCGATCTGGATGAGCTGGGCCGCTGCGGAGAAGCAGAAGCATGTATTGGTGAAGATCTTATGCCTACGGAAGAAAGGGAATCCATCAGTCAGGTTGAGCCGACCGGGTGGGAGAATAAGGAGTATGACAATGTAGACGGAAAGTATCTGTATAACAGATGCCATCTGATCGGATATCAGCTCTCCGGAGAAAATGCAAATGAAGAAAACCTCATTACCGGCACGCGTTATATGAATACAGAAGGCATGCTCCCTTTTGAAAATATGGTGGCCGATTATGTACACGAGACAGAGAATCATGTTATGTACCGGGTGACACCGGTTTTTGAGGGAGATGATCTGGTGGCATCCGGCGTTCATATGGAAGCGGAGTCTGTGGAAGATGACGGGAAGGGCATCTGTTTTAATGTATATGTATATAATGTCCAGCCGGAAATCACCATTGATTATTCCACAGGAGATAACTGGTTCTCCGGCTCCGAAGATAAAGATACAGAAGAAGGCAGCGGGAGCGGAACCCAGGCAGCAGAAGAACAGACGTACATATTGAACACAAATACCCATAAATTTCATAATCCGGACTGCTCAGGAACTAAAGATATAAAGGAAAAGAACCGGGAGGAGTATACGGGAACAAGAGAGGAACTTCTTTCAGAAGGATATGAGCCGTGCGGGAGATGCAAGCCGTAGGAAATTTAAATTTATCTGCGGCATGCAATTGAAAAATGTCCGAAAATGTCAGAATACGAAGTGAGAATAAATCGTTTTCGGATAGCAGCTGCGGGAAATTTCAGCTCCGTTCCGCGTAATAATTAAAACTACAAAACCCTGAGCACAGACTAAAAACAGGATTTTCAATGGAAACTCACGTTCCGTTCGGACAGATCCATTGAAAATCCTGACGCCTGTACTCAGGGTTTTAAGTTTTACTAAATTACGCTTCAAGTCGCAGAAATTTCCCGCAGCCGCCATCCGAAAGGCGCATCCCGCT